>CAIVOW010000069.1 GCA_903907665.1 uncultured Actinomycetes bacterium
ACGTAGCGCCACGGACGTAACATCGCCCTACCGCTCAAGATATTCATCAAATTCAGCGCGAAGAGAAAAACAGGTAATTCGAAAGCAATTCCAAAAACGACGAGTAATTTTAGGACAAAGACGAGGTATTCATCGAAACGAATCAAATTAGAAAGCGTACTTGGTGTAAGTCCCATGATCTGTTGAATCGCAATTGGAAGCAGCCAATACGCAAACCAGACTCCGAGTGTGAAAAATGGTGTGGCTAGAAATATAAACAATAAGGAGTAACGGCGCTCCTTTCTTTTGAGTGCCGGTGAAACAAAGGCCCAAAGTTGATAGATCCAGAACGGGGAAGAAATAATCACTCCTACAAAAATTGCGACGCTAATCTTCAAATTCAGGGGCCCGAGTACTCCATTTACATACAGGGTGCCGCACCCTTTCAGAGAGCCCAGGGCACGCAAATTAAGTTTACAAATTGGTTCGGAGAGTTTTTGGACAATGTTGTTATAGAAAATCCAACCCAAAGAGCCACCAACTACGATACCCAGTGCTGCTCTAAAAAATCGCTTTCTTAACTCTCTAAAGTGCTCAATCAACGGCATGGTCCCACGTTGGGGACTGTTAGATTCCTCGCTCACCTTTAATGACTAATCTCGCTACCAAGTCAAAACTTAGTTTTGAGAGTCTTTTCCCGATTTACCTTCGCCATCATCCTTGAGCTCGGATTTAAAAATTTTCAGTGATTTAGCAACCGATTTCGCGGAGTCAGGAAGTCGCTTAGCTCCGAAGAGAACCACGAAAACTAATGCAACCACAATAATATGCCAAGGTCTTAGCTCGCCCATGTTTCCTCCTGCGTACGCGTTGTTATAAGTGCAATGTTACCACTCGCTCAATTAAGGAGATTTACCTCATTTTCCTCATTTTTATAGTTTTGAAGGCTTCGAGCCGCAAGTGATTTGAATTCATCAACGATGGACTGTGGGCTTAAAACCTCTACCGCACCATCAATGGCAGCCAGATTTCGTAGCAACCACGGGGCGCTTGAGACCACGAAAACAATTTTTAATCCATCACCCAGTGGCTCCATGGACTTAACAATGCCTTCATTTCTCTCCAAAAAGAGCCGAGCATTACTGGGAATGATTGCCTCAACAATAATCTCTTGCGGCTGTTCACTTACTATTTTTAGCGCTCGAAATTCTCCAAGGGGCTTAACGCTTTGAATCCTATCAAGTCGAAAATTTCGATTCTGGGCAATATCTATACAGTGAGCCTCCACATACAACTGACCAGAGTGGGCATACATTCTGATCGGATTAATTGTCCGCGTGGAAAGTATTTCGTTAGTTAAAGAGATGTACTCAATTTCTAGACTTGTTTGCGAAACGATACTTGACTGTATAGCGCTCTTCCATGTTGACGTTTCTACGGCATCGAGAGTATCGACTGAAGATACAACGCGAATGTCATCAAGCAGGCTCATCAATTTTTGTTCAAGTGAATCGATAAGGCTAGTGATTGATTCTGAAGTACCTTGAATCCGCAAATTTCGTAAACCTAGAAGAATACTCACGACTTCAACTTGCGATAGGCGTCTAGGTTTATCAAGGTTTTGGGGATCCATTACTGACACTTCACCGCCCTCGGTAGTGAGATCAATTAACTCTAAATGTGTGTAACCAGGAAGGCCACACATAAAGACGATATTAAGAATCTCCGATATCTCACTCTCAGAAGTCGAAAACTCCCGTGAAAGTTCTTCAATAGAAACTCCTGGATGCTCAACAATGTAAGGAATGAGATCTAAAGCTCGAGCAGTGCGCTCGACTGCACTTTCACTCATTCGACGCGACTCCTTAAGATTTGGAGTACTCGATCTCTAAGTTTTTGCGGTTCAAGAATTACGACATCTGCTCCGTACCAAAGTGCGTCAAAAATGGCAGCTCCTTCAAATGCATAAGAGCGCTCAAAGATGTCCCAGTCATCTTCAATATCTAGCAAAGTACTTCCAGTTCGCAGTGACAAGGCCTGGCCCGTTCTTATCTTCATTCTGACTACATAGTGCGCTTCGCTAGCCCCAATGATCATCGCCTCTCTAAGGCGGAAATCGTCTGGCCGCTTAAATCCATCTTTCTTACCGACCAACTTAAGACTTGAGATTCGGCGAACTTTGAAAGTCCGAATATCGGCTTTATCCCTATCTAATCCAACGATGTACCACTCCCCCTTGAATAGTGAAATTCCGTACGGATCTATAGTTCTAAGGTCCTTTTCGTTATCTGCGTAGTGAAAAGATATTGAACGTGATTGCGAGATTGCCTCCCACAAAATTTCGAAATGCGGTTGATTCTGATCTACTGGAATAATGGAGGTAATAAGAACATCTTCTTGAATCTCAACGCCTAAACTCTTTAACTTTCTTAACCCCTGCTGCCCGCTTTCGGAGAAGAAGGATGTCTGCCATGAAGTTGCAGCCACAGATAGCACGCCTAGTTCTGCTGGAGTAAGGTCTGGAATTTTAAGCGCATACTTATCAGGGGAAATTCGATAACCCGACTCATCTTCGAATAATGAATCAATTGGAGCTACTTCAATCTCAATACCGAGGGAACGCAAATCGTCTTTATCGCGCTCAAACATTCGTTCCATTGATTCAATCGCGCCGGAATACCCGGCAACAGATCGAAATATTTCAGACTTTGTAATCAGTCGCCTGGACGCCAAAAGGGCCATCGTAAGATTGATTAGGCGCTCTGTTTTCAAGTCGGACACAGGAGAACGATACGGCTTTGCTATCCTAGGCAAATGAGAAATCGCGCTAAAACTTCGAAACTTATCGCCATGGCAGTCGTCTTGATCGCCCCCACAACCCTTCTTCTTGCGGGCTGCACAACTGATGGAGGGCAAGGCACAATTAAAGCGACCACGAGTTCCACGCAATCTACGAGTATGAACTTCCCGGCTGTTTCTGGATCCCTTGGAAGTGCGCCGACGATAGGGGCGCCGACAGGTATGGCACCTACGACTCTTGAAAGTAAAGACCTATTTGTCGGAACCGGTGCAACCGCAACGCCGTCTTCCACAGTGACAGCGCACTATGCACTTATGACCTGGTCTACTGGGAAGATAATTAGTTCAACGTGGAGTAACAATCAACCTGGAACCTTCAGCCTCGCACAAGTCATTCCGGGGTGGCAACAAGGTATTCCCGGCATGAGAGTTGGTGGTCGCAGAGTTCTCGTCATTCCACCAAGTCTTGGTTACGGTGAAACGGGCTCGCAATCTGGAACCATTGGTCCAAATGAAACTTTGATTTTTGTCGTTGATCTGATTTCAATAGCTAAATAGCTAGATAGCTAGATAACTAGATAGCTGAGTTCTGCGACTGGCCTTCATGCCTCATCTTCGGGCAGCCCGTAAGAGCCTTTTGAGGGTCTGCGTCTGCGCAATGGGGCAATAACCCCTGGTGCGAGTCGTCTTGCCATGATTAAAAAGCCAGTATGTCCAATCATGCGGTGTTGTGGACGAACTGCCAAACCTTCGTGGTGCCATCCACGCAGCAGAGTTTCGATACTTTCTGGTTCAGTGAAAGCTTCAGATTTTTTGATTGTTTCAGCCATCTCCGAAAGTTGCGTGGTTGTCGCAACATAAGCAAGAAGTACGCCCCCGCCTTCTAATACGCTCGCAGCCATCTCGACACACTCCCACGGTGAAAGCATGTCTAGCACTACACGATCATATTTTTCATGTACCGCATCTTGTACAGAGCCCAATGTAAGAGACCAGTTCGAAGGTATTTCTCCAAAGTACATCTCAACATTTTTGCGTGCTACCGAGGCAAATTCATCTCTGCGCTCAAAGGAGTCCACTTGCCCACCTGGCCCGACAGCGCGCAGAAGCGCAATCGAGAGAGCTCCGGAACCAACTCCGGCTTCAAGAACTCGCACACCTGGTGCGATATCTGCAAAACCTAAAATGAAGGCGGAATCTTTGGGATAAACAATTGTTGCGCCACGAGGCATCGAGAGTACAAAATCACCTAACAATGGCTTGAATGCGAGAAATTTCAATCCACCTGTTGTTTCAACAACAGTTCCTTCAGAAGATCCAACAACCTCGTTGTGCACAATCCAACCTTTGTGAGTGTGGTATTCCCCACCCTCCTTCAAAGTAATTGTTTGAATTTTGCCCTTTGCATCGGTGAGCTGTACCCGATCACCAAACTTGAAAACTGCCACTATGCACTCTCTTCACTTAGATTGGAAAGAAAAACATCACTCAGCATGGCAATAGATACACCGTTCAGTGAATCAAGAACGATAAGTCTCTCTTGCCCCTGGATACCTAGGAAAGTCGGGATTGCAATTACAAATGCTCCACTCGCTTTCGCTGCCGTGATACCAGTCAGCGAATCCTCCAAGATAATGCACTGTTGGATATCTACACCTAATCGTTGCGCCGCCAGCAGGTAAGCCTCTGGGTCTGGTTTCGTCATCTTTACGTCATTACTTGATATAGCTACGTCAAAACTGACGCCCTCAAGTCTTTGGAGCGTTGCGTTCATCATCGGCTCTGGGCTGGCGGTCACTAGGGCAACTGGAATTGCGGCGGCACTAAGTTCAAGCAGTAGCTCCAAAGCGCCCGGCATATAGCCAATATCGTTTCGAAACTCTTCAATTGTTCGCTTAACTAATTCTTGACGAAAATAATCAGGAGTATGTTTTTTTCCAGATAGCTCCCACATGTAAATGCCAACTTTATGCAACGGGCCGCCAAGACAATACATTTGATCTTCTTTACTCCAGCGGTGGCCAAATTCGGCCATTAACTGCGTTTCTGCCGCTAACCATTTAGGCTCTGAATCTACGAAGGTACCATCCATGTCGAATAAAACTGCAGCGAAGGGTTGGTTTGATGCCAAGGGTTCAAGAGAGCTCTTCATGATGCGTTGAAATACTTAGCTTCAGGGTGCATCGTGATAATTGCAGATGTTGACTGCTCTGGATGCAACTGGAATTCTTCTGAAAGTTCGACACCGATTCTTGAAGGCTCTAGTAGCTCGCACAGTTGAGTCTGCGCAGAAAGATCTGGACAGGCGGGATAACCAAATGAATAACGCGAACCTCTATAACCTTGATCCAGAAGAGCATCGAGTTCGGGAGCATCTTCAATTCCAAAACCAAGTTCGGTTCGGATGCGTGCGTGCCAATGTTCAGCGAGAGCCTCTGTCAGCTGAACAGAAAGGCCATGTAGTTCTAGGTATTCACGGTATAAATTCTTACTAAAGAGCTCTGCAGTTGCCTCACTCACGACCGAACCCATTGTGACAACGTGGAAAGCGACGACATCTATCTCTCCGCTCTCTTTTGGCCGATAGAAATCACTCAAGCACAGGCGACGGTCTCTACTCTGTCTAGGAAAAGTGAATCGAACGCGCTCTTCTCCTTCCTTTTCCCCATCATGATGTAATACAACGAGGTCATTTCCTTCGCTGTAACAAGGGAAGTATCCGTACACAACAGCAGCATTTAACCAACCTTTAGATTGCGCATCGTTTAGCAGTGAACGCAGACGAGGCCGACCTTCCTCTTCGACCATCTTCTCAAATTCACCGCGTGCACCCTTTAAGCCCCACTGACCCATAAATAAAGCTCGCTCATCTAACATTCCAGAATAATCTGAAAGTGCGATTCCCTTCACAATCCGCGAGCCGTAGAACGGTGGCTTAGCTAACGGCACATCGATTGCAACATCTGAACGACGCAAATCAATCTCTGGTAATTCTTGTGACTTGCGAGGATTAGTGATGCGTTTCTTAAGCGGCGGCAGAACAGCGCTCGGATCTCCTTTTTTGATACCCATGAGAGTATCCATCAAGGTCAACCCCTCGAAAGCGTCCTTCGCATACCGAACTGTTCCATCAAATTTCGATGCAAGATCATCTTCAACAAATGCGCGAGTAAGTGCTGCTCCTCCGAGAATAACTGGCCATTTCGTATTTAAATTTCTAAGCGTCAGCTCTTCGAGATTTTCCTTCATAATGACCGTTGATTTCACAAGTAAGCCTGACATACCTATCACATCTACATTCTCGTTCTGCGCCGCATCAATTATCTGATTGATGGTTTGCTTGATACCAATGTTCACTGTGGTGTATCCATTATTGGTCAGAATGATATCTACTAGATTCTTTCCGATGTCATGTACGTCGCCTTTTACAGTTGCTAAAAGAATCTTGCCTCGGCCCTCTGTATCGGCCTTCTCCATATGTGGCTCAAGTATCGCAACAGCTTCCTTCATCACCTCGGCACTTTGCAAGACGAAGGGAAGTTGCATTTCTCCAGCACCAAAGAGCTCGCCGACAATTTTCATACCAGCTAGAAGATGATCGTTAATAATTTGGAGAGGAGAAATTCCTTGATCCATAGCTACCTGAAGATCAGCTCCAAGTCCCACCTTTTCACCATCGATAATACGTCGTTGCAGTCGTTCTTCCAGAGGAAGCGCCGCTAACTCCGCTGCTCTCGTTAGTTTGTTCGAGGTCGCCTCTACTCCCTCAAAAAGTTCCAAAAAGCGTTGTAACGGATCGTAAGTACAGTTTCCCTCTGCATCAAATTCGCGTCGATCATAAACGAGATCCATCGCTACCTTAAGAACCTCGGCATCTATTCTCGCGATCGGAGTAATTTTCGAAGGATGAACAATCGCCGAATCCAGACCATTTTTGACCGCTTCGTGAAGAAATACAGAATTCAAAACTATGCGCGCGGCAGGGTTGATTCCAAAACTGATGTTGCTCACACCAAGAGTTGTTTGAACTTCTGGAAACTTTTCCTTTAATTCCTTTATCGCAGCCAGAGTTTCAATCCCATCCCTGCGAGTCTCTTCTTGGCCGGTCGCGATCGGGAACGTAAGGCAGTCGATCAAAATGTCACCTATCTTCAAACCCCACTGAATCGTCAAACTTTCAATCAATCTGCTTGCAACTCGAATTTTCCATTCTTGAGTTCTGGCCTGACCCTCTTCGTCAATCGTTAGCGCAACAACGGCTGCCCCATGCTCCTTAACAATGGGCATGATTTTTGCGTACCTAGAAGTAGAACCTTCGCCATCCTCAAAATTCACTGAGTTAATGACACAGCGGCCACCCAATTGCTGGAGGCCCGCTTCAATGACCGCGGCTTCAGTTGAATCTAAAACTATCGGTAATGTGGATGCGGTCGCCAAGCGTGAAGCAATCTCGCGCATATCTGCAACGCCATCTCTGCCTACGTAATCTACAGATAGATCCAACATATGCGCGCCATCTCGAATTTGATCCCGGGCTATCTCTACGCATGTTTGCCAATCATCTGCAAGGAGTGCATCACGAAATGCTTTTGAGCCATTTGCGTTAGTGCGCTCCCCTATTGCTAAATAACTCTTATCTTGTCTAAACGGAACAAACTGGTACAAAGATGACGCGCCAGGCTCGACAGTGACATCTCGCGTATTTAAACGAATTGATCTGATGCTTTCTACAACTTCTTTGAGATGGGCGGGAGTTGTACCGCAACATCCACCTACAAGACTGACACCATAATTGATGACAAACTCTTTTAAACTCGCTGCTAACTCTTTTGGAGTTAGTGGGTAGAAGGCGCCATCTGGGCCCAGAACTGGTAATCCAGCATTAGGCATAACGGAGATACCTGACGTTGCGCTCTTGCCAAGGTAACGCAAATGTTCAGACATTTCAGTAGGTCCAGTTGCACAGTTAAGACCTATTAGATCAACGCCTAGTGCAGAGATAGCATTTAGCGCAGCCCCGATTTCAGAACCAAGGAGCATGGTCCCGGTTGTTTCAACGGTGACTTGAGCTATTAAAACTACATCTCGATTAGCTGCCGAGATGGCATCGCGTGAGCCATTGATAGCAGCTTTCACCTGAAGGAGATCTTGAGAGGTCTCAATCAGAAGTGCATCAGCTCCGCCGTCTAGTAAACCGCGCGCATTTTCAAAATATGCACTTTTAAGATTCTGATAGTCGGTGTGACCAAGTGTGGGTAATTTCGTTCCGGGTCCGATAGATCCCAGAACATAACGAGCACGGCCATCAGTTTCATACTCATCGCAAATCTCACGAGCGAGAGCGGCGCCAGCTTTTGCTAGTTCATAGATGCGATCTTCAATTCCATATTCGGCAAGATTTGCCCAGTTTGCGCCAAACGTATTTGTCTCAATTGCGTCGACACCTGCATCGAGATATTGTGCGTGAACACTTTTAACAATGTCGGGCCGAGAAACATTGAGAATTTCATTGCAGCCTTCGAGATTCTGAAAATCGGCAAGAGATGGATTAGCCGCCTGAAGCATGGTGCCCATAGCGCCATCTGCCACCACAACTCGGGTGGCGAGTGTTTTGCGCAAAGATTCTCTACTCATTAAGAAGAAAGTTTACAGGGCTAATCCCAACAAAGAATCTAGGCCTCGTGAGACTAATCCAGCATCATCTACAGTGGGATTTTCTTCAGATTCCCTGCACCAGGCTTCAATTGCCAAAAGTGCAAGCGGAGTATTCACGTTATCCGCCAGAGCTTGGGCTAACTGCGTTAAGAGCTTAGCGCCGGGGGCGACTTCACTCTTCCCTAGGTTCACTCGTATGCGAGCGACGGCCACTTCAGCCTGTTGCAATACATCCGCTGTCCACATCCGGTCCTTTGCGTAATGCTCCTGCATTAATGCATAGCGAATAACCATGGGGTCAACGCCATCAGCGAGCAATGCCGAAACAAATACAAGATTACCTTTTGATTTGCTCATTTTTTCACCATTCAAACCAATCATGCCGGAATGAATAAATGACTTAGCGAAAGTAGTGCCAGTCATCGCCTTAGCTTGAGCCGCGCTCATGAAGTGGTGTGGAAAAATGAGATCTGATCCGCCACCTTGGATATCAATGAGGAATTCGTGTGGGTGTGAATCTAAATAATCTGCGCCCAATAAATATCGCAAACTGATTACACAGCATTCGATATGCCATCCTGGACGACCAAAACCATGCGAGCTTTCCCAACCAGGTTCGCCATCTTTATTCGCCCACCATAAAACTGGATCGAGCGGATGCTTTTTCCCTGGTCTTTCTGGATCGCCACCGCGCTGGGCAAAAACTGAAAGTGCCTCTGATTCTGTGATGGGCAGGGAGGGAAGAAAAGACGCTACATCAAAGTAGAGATCATTTTCGACTTTGTATACGAATCCGTTCTGCTCCATCCGAGTAATTGCCAGATCCACCAAATCCATCACCGAGGTAGCCGGAATGAAATGAGCGGGAGGCAATATGTGCAGCGCTGTCATATCAGATTGAAAGAGTTCAACTTGGTTGAGCGCTAAAGATTTCCAATCTACGCCATCTCGATTCGCCCGCTCTAAAAGCGGCTCATCGATATCTGTCACATTCTCTACGAAGTTAACAGCGGCTCCTGTGGCGCGCAAATAACGATTAATTAAATCAAAGGTTAGATAAGTCGCAGCATGACCTAGATGAGTTGAGTCATATGGCGTGATTCCACATACATACATATTTATGTTTCCGGCATGAAATTCTGCTCCACCCGAAAGTACAAGTGGCGGAAGGGCCGATGGGAAAGCTGGCACATACAGTGTTGGCCACGGTTTAATATTCATTAGATTGCAAGCCTACCTAAACATTTCTAAAAAGGTGGCCAAGGAATAGCTGGCCAATCTGGCGACGGTTCTGGAAATAGCTGGCCAATTAGCAAATCTTCCGCCCTTTTTAGGGTGGCGTCGATCTCTTCGGAAGTTAGGAGATCGCTGAATTGCTTTGAATCAAACTTTTGAATGAACAGCTCTATCGCTGCAATTTCGTTGGCGTCGAACTCGCGGCCGGCCCACTGCCAAAGAACTGTGCGCAATTTATTTTCTCTGTTAAAAGTTACCCCGTGATCGCAACCATAAACGATATCTTCTGAGACCGGCAAAATATGTCCAAATTTACGGTCACCGTTATTAATCAGCGCATCAAAAAGAGCCATCTGCCTAATCTTCTTTGATTGTGTCTGTGCAAATTGCACTACATCGATAGTTTCATTTGGGTCGATCCACTCTTGGACCATCCCGATCCCATATGGACCATCCCGCAAGACGGTATTTGGAACCACATCAAAACCCAAGAAATCACTTACCAAAAAAGCTGAAAATTCTCGTTGAGCCAGATTTCCATCTGGAAAATCCCAAAGTGGACGCTCACCGGCTATTGGTTTGTATACAACACGGTGTTCGGCTATTTGCGCCAAGAGAGTTGCATTCGATGCATCTGTAATGCGGCCAATAATTTCAAGCTCACCATTTTGTAAACTTGCTAACTCCATTAACGTCTATACCCGTTCGACCTAGGACACAGATGTCCATCTGGATTTAGAGGGGCGCCGCAGAATGGACATGGTGCCCGGCCAGCAGCTACGACGTTTGCCGCTCTGTCACAGAACCCACGTACTTGTGCAATCGAGAGCTGGAAAATCAGCAGGTCTGGAGTCTCGACATCCGAATCTTCGTCGCCATCTTCAACTAACTCAGCGAAATCCTCTTCGGCTAACGCCTGAATTTGAATATCAATACTCTGATTACCTTGCTCGTAAGAAATCGCGATAACTCCGGCCTTGAAGTCTTCGGAAATTGGATATTCAAGCTTGCCGTCATCTCGAATAGGCGGTGAATTAAGAACATCCGTGTTGGCCAATTTATTGCGTCTAAGCTCTCGAATTAAAAGCTGCAATCTCTCTACTAGCGCCTGTACCTGTGATTTCTCGATGACGATGCTATTAGAACCAGTAGCCGAATAGACCTGCAAGAAAAATACTCGCTCCCCTGGCTCCCCCACGGTTCCAACGATGCACCGCTCAACTGATGAGTGGCGATAAACAATTCTGCTCATTTTCTTCCAGCACCGCCACCCAATGTCGATCCTTCATGGGCGCCAAAACTTGCAGTGGAATTAATTCGTTGAATCGAGACATGCTCACCGTTAAATACCAATGAACTAATTGAGCCAGGATCTATGGCAAGTCGTTGGAAGGTATCTAAATGGGAACCAAGATAGTGATTTAGAATCACCCGAATAACGTCACCGTGTGAAACGACCAAATGAACTTTATTATCATTTCGCAGTGATTCGATGCCTTCAATTGCCCGGCTGCTCATTTCAAGGAAACTTTCGCCAGCTGGAAATCGAACAGCAGAAGGTGACTTTTGAATCGTTCGCCACAGTGATTTTCGCGCTAGCAGCGCCAACTTTTCGCCAGACCATTCCCCGTAATGCATCTCAATAAAAGACGGATTGACAGTTACGGGCAAATCCAAATGACGTTCCATAAAGGGCGCAATTGTTTCGCGGCAACGTTCAAGTGGACTTAGTTGAACATCTTCAATCTTGAGAGTTTCTAAAATATCAGTGAGATCTTTGGCCTGTTTGCGACCTTGCGCCGATAGTTTGATACCTGGCTTTTGCCCCGCCAAAATCCCACGACCATTGGCCTGCGAATGTGCATGTCGCAAGAGATAGATTGTGGACCGACCCTTTTTGGGCCGTAGTGCAAGGGCACTTTTGCGGAGCGTCATATGGCTAGGTTACCGATAGTTGAAGCTCCTTGTTGCTAGTGTCCGAACTATGAAAATGAGAAGCCTTGGACATAGCGGGCTGGAGGTCTCTCGTCTTGCGTTAGGGACTATGACCTGGGGCCGAGATACCGACGAACACGAGGCAGCGGTACAACTGCGTTCATATCTTGATGCTGGCGGCAACCTAATAGATACAGCGGCCGTTTACGCTGATGGCGACAGCGAACGAGTCCTAGGTGGGTTTCTGGGCACTCTGGTGAACCGCGACGATATTCTCATTGCAACGAAAGCTGGCATTTCTTTCAAATCAGGTGAGAGAAAAGTAAGTAACTCTCGCCATTCCCTCATTGATGATTTAGATAAGTCATTAGATCGCTTAGGAGTTGAATTTGTAGATCATTGGCAAATCCACACCTGGGATGAGCAGACTCCACTTGAGGAAACGCTATCTGCAATGGATTATGCGATTCAAAGTGGAAGGTCAAGATACGTCGGAGTTTCAAATTTCAGTGGTTGGCAGCTTGCACGAGCCCATACGCTGCAAAATCCTATCTTCGGTAAATCACCGATTTCATCTCTTCAATCTGAATATTCACTACTAAATCGCGGTGTGGAACGAGATGCGCTACCGGCCGCCATTGCGATGGGTATTGGCTTCTTGGCTTGGTCGCCACTTGGCCGAGGCGTTCTGACTGGAAAGTACAGGAATGGAACACCTTCAGATTCGCGTGGAGCCAGTCCGCACTTCTCCGCTTTTGTTGCGCCCTACTTAACGCCACGCGCTCGCTCCATCGTGGATGCGGTGTGCGTTGCTGCAGAAGGATTGGGTTACTCACCGATTGAAGTTGCATTGTCGTGGGTTCGAGATGCTCCAGGTGTGACCTCTGCAATTATCGGCGCCAGAACTGGAGCTCAGCTTCGCGGTGTCTTAACTGTGGAAGAAATCGAACTGCCAGCTCCCGTGCGTGCTGCCCTGGATGAAGTATCTGCTTTAACAGATTAAATCTTTAGCAGTTTTCTAAGAAGCGTGAAAGTGTCCTGACCCCAAATTTCAAACCATCCACTGGTACTCGCTCATCGACTCCGTGGAATAAAGCAAAGAAATCTAAATCCGCTGGAAGCTTGAGCGGACTAAAACCGTAGCCGATAATTCCTAGATCTGACAGAGCTTTGTTATCTGTTCCGCCACTCATCACATAAGGAACTGGCACGCCTTCTGGATCCTCTGCATGAAGCGCATCGCACATAGCTTGTACCAGCGGCCCATCGAAATCAACCTCGAGCGCTTTGTCGCGCACAAGCATCTCGACATTTGCATCATCACCGGCAAGCTCACGTATCGTTGAGAGCAACTCGTCCTCATATCCGGGAAGAAAACGGCCATCAACGACAGCGCTGGCTAGTTGCGGAATCACATTAGCTTTATATCCAGCTTCTAGCATTGTTGGGTTTGATGTATTTTGAACCGTTGCGCCCATCATGCGAGCAGCGCCACCAATATGTTTCTCCAGCGGCCTTGGATTACTTGGGTCATATTTTTCGCCAACTAATTCAGCAACTTTCCCCCAAAACTTAGCGCCAGTCTTAGTTTCGCGAATTGGCCACTCGTGCTGGCCTATACGAGTTATCGCTCTTGCCAACTTCGTAACCGGATTGTCTTTGTTGATAAACGAGCCGTGTCCAGCAGTTCCTTTTGCCGTCAATTTCATCCAGGCTAGACCTTTTTCAGCTGTCTGCACCCAGTACAAGCGATGGCCGCCAGAAATAGTTACAGAGAAACCACCGACCTCAGAGATTGCTTCTGTGTACCCTTCAAAGATATCTGGGCGGTTCTTAATCATCCATCGAGAGCCGAATAGCCCTCCCGCTTCTTCGTCGGCAAAAAATATTAGGAGAATATTTCTTGGAGGAACATATCCATACTTTTTCCATCCACGTGCGAGTGCAAGAAATTGGGCGCAACCATCTTTCATATCGACGGCGCCACGACCCCAGATAAATCCGTCTTTGATATCACCTGACCACGGATCGATGCTCCAGTCGACTGGATCAGCGGGAACCGTATCTATGTGACCATGCACAACAAGCCCAGGTCGTGAAGTATCAGAACCAGAAATACGAGCCACAACACTGACGCGATTTTCTGCTGCAACAATCAATTCACTTTCAATACCAACTTCAGATAACTTGTCAGCCACGTATTGCGCTACGGCGCGTTCATCACCCTTCCCCTCGCCAAAGTTAACGCTCGGGATGCGAATCATCTCTTGAAGAATTTGCACACAGTCATCTTCCATACTGATCATCTGTTCAGAACTCATGTGTTGTGGGTTGCTCATGCCGCAATCCTGCCACTGTATGAGCCAGTCACACCCCAAAGCAGGGTGTGTGAAGGAAAAAAATGTTCAATTTCCTCACAGCCAGAAGGCTTGATACCTTTAGCCTCTTGTCCGGGTGGCGGAATTGGCAGACGCGCTAGCTTGAGGTGTTAGTTCCCGCAAGGGATTAGGGGTTCAAGTCCCCTCTCGGACACCATTTGATAATCTGTATTTATCTGAATTCTTTAGCTTAATCGCCAGTTATGTAAAAATTCCTTCAAAATAATGGAAAGATACCCGCATGGCCGAACTCATCTATTACTGCGGAACGATGGATTCTGGAAAATCGACTTTGGCGCTTCAAACTGCGTATAACCATCAGAGCCGAGGCCGAACAGGTTTAATTTTCACTAATAAAGATCGTGGTGGTCGCGGGGTAATCACCAGCAGACTGGGACTCAAAAGCAACGCGATCGAAGTAGACCCAGAAATGGATCTGCACAAGCTTGTTGTAGATCGCCTCTCGCAGGGCGAGCGGATCGATTTTATTATTAGCGATGAGACCCAGTTTTTTGAACCTGAACATATTGAACAACTGGCGCAAGTGGTCGACGGTTTAGGAATTGACGTCTTTGCTTTTGGCATCCTGACTGACTTTAGAACCAAGCTCTTTCCTGGATCGGCGCGACTTGTTGAATTAGCTGATCGCGTCCTCACATTACAAGTGGAAGCACTTTGCTGGTGTGGTTCCAGAGCCACTCACAATGCAAGAGTTGTAAATGGTGAGATGGTCACAGTTGGTGAGCAAGTTGTCGTTGGAGACACGAAGGCTCAAGATAGTGTCGCCTATGAAGTTCTATGTCGCAGACATCACATGCGTAAAGTTACCTCACGCGCTGCTAAAGCGGCGGATAATCAACCATTGCCATTTCAAAATCTTTAACGCGGTTTCAAATGAATTTTTATCAAATTTTAAGTAATAGTAAATCAAAAATATTGGAGTAAACCATGGGAATAACAGCTAAAGCATATGCAGCAATGGAAGCAAAGGGACCGCTCGTTCCATTTACCTTCGAACGACGGGATTTACGCCCAAATGACGTTCAGCTCAAGGTCAGCTATTCAGGAATCTGTCATTCCGATATTCATACAGTTGAGGCTGAGTGGGGTCCTGTACTTACTCCCCTAGTTCCAGGCCATGAGGTCGTTGGAGTCGTGACCGAAATAGGCGGTGCGGTTTCGAATTTTTCTGTCGGGGATTTAATTGGCGTTGGAGTTTTTGTCGATTCATGTCGTAATTGCGAGAATTGCAAGCGTGGGCTTCAAAACTATTGCGTTGAAGGAATGACTGGTACTTACAACGGCTATGAACGAGATGGCGTCTCACAAACACGTGGCGGATACTCATCCCAATTTGTTATCGATGCTGACTACGCGGTTCATATTCCAGAAAATTTATCTCTTCCAGGGGTAGCACCATTGATGTGTGCTGGCATCACCTTGTACTCCCCGTTGCGCCATTGGAACGCAGGACCCGGCAAGAAAGTAGGAGTCATAGGTCTGGGCGGCTTAGGACATATGGGAGTGAAATTTGCGGTCGCGATGGGAGCCGAAGTTACGGTCTTTTCACATTCAAGCCATAAGGAAGAGGATGCTCGGCGCATGGGGGCCCATCATTTTGTGTTGACCTCAAAACCAGCAGTCCTTGATGGACTGAAGAGTTCTTTTGATCTAATCCTAAATACAGTCTCTGCGGATATGGATCTACATCCATACCTTCGAGCTTTGAAATTGGATGGCACTTTGGTTTTGATTGGATTGCCAGGAAAGCCCTACGCGCTTGAAGGTAATGTTTTGCTGCCGGCTAGACGGTCAATCTCTGGATCCATGATTGGTGGCATGCCTGAGCTACAAGAAATGTTGAACTTTTGTGGTGAACATGGAATCACAAGTGATGTCGAGGTAATTAACGCCGACTACATAAACACGGCTTATAAGCGGACAATTGCAAGTGATGTTAAATACCGTTTTGTTATTGATGCGACAACACTTTAAACGCCTATATCTTTAAAATTTAGATGAACTGATGCGCTGTCAAGGCGATTAAAGGTGCAATAAACAGTGCGGGAAGCAAATCTCCCACTCTCATCTGCTTTATGTTTAAGAGCCTCAATGAAATGCCAAACAGCAAAACTCCACCAGCAACATTCATGGCATCAACTTGGTATCCAGTCATGATATTTCCTAGTGATAAGCCGATGAGTGTCCAGAGGCCTTGGTAGATTGCCACCGGAATAATGGAGGCGACGACGCCAATTCCAAAACTAGAAGCGAAGGCGATTGCTGCAAAGAAATCTAGCGTGCTCTTTAAAACGAGTTGAGTAATTCCAGTACCCATGCCATCACTAACACTGCCCAATATTGCTAGTGGGCCAACGCCGAAAAGCAAGGTAGCCGCCATAAAACCTGAGATAAAAGACTTCTCGTCACTGCCACCAAACTTTTTGCGAAGAAATTCCCCAAAACCTTCAAGGCGATCTTGGATTCTGAAAAAAGAGCCAATTATCGCGCCTATAACCAGCGCGAAGAGAGTACCTAAGAGAGCCCAGCCACGCGGTACGGATTGAATAAAAGTGGGGCTCCATAAACTTGAAGCTGCATCTGCGGCCGCCAAAAAAGTTACACAACCAAGAACATCGGTAACGATGGATTTCGTTCTCTCCTTGAGACGCCCCCCGGTCAACATTCCAACTGTTGCTCCCGCCGCTATTGCAACGACGTTGATGACAGTACCTAGGCCACGAAACATGGGTAGACTCTAACAGTGAGTGAGCCGCGTAAGTCCGTAGGGCGATTTCTCTCCATTCTTACTCCGCATAAAACTGTCCCGCAGGTTTGGTGGACTGCAAAAAGTCGTTGGGATCTCTCCTTAAGTCGAGTTGCGATACTCATCGGCGGATTGGCCATTTTTGGTCTAGGTGATGCTTTTTTAGTTCAGTCCAATATCGGAAACTCTCCTTGGACGGTTCTAGCTCAAGGCCTTGCAAATCACACACCACTTAGTATCGGTGGCGCTACCTTTCTCATAAGTGGCGCAGTGCTAGCTTTTTGGATTCCGCTGGGCGAACGTCCCGGTTTTGGAACGGTTGCAAATATCTTTGTTATAGCTATCTTTCTTCAAATTGGAGTTTCCTTTATTCCACTCGTACATTCCAACTTATTCCTCTCTCTCTTCATGGTCCTCATGGGAATCGGAATGGTCGGCCTCGCTTCCGCTCTTTACATAACGTGTGGACTTGGTCCTGGACCTCGCGATGGTTTGATGACTGCAATTCATAAGAGAACACATATTCGAGTTGGTCGGGTACGCCTTTGTATTGAATTAATTGCTTTAACTATTGGAATACTTCTTGGAGGTCGAGCCGGAGTCGGTACCGCATTATTTGCACTTTTAATCGGTAATTCTGTCGCCGTGGCTTTCTCTATTGTTCATCAATTTGCCAAATAATCGGAGAATCTCCCTCTTTTAGTAAAAGTGAATTAACTCGCGAAAATGGTTTACTGCCAAAAAATCCACGGTATGCGCTCAATGGACTGGGATGAGCTGAAGATAGAACCTTGTGCGGAGCAAAATTATGAGCAAACTTCTCTGCTTTTCTCCCCCATAAAATTGCAATGGGATCATTTTCACTTACGATCTCAATAATTTCCTTTGTAAAGATCTCCCAACCAAGATTTGCGTGCGCATCAGACTCTCCAGGAGAAGTGGTGAGTACGGTATTTAGTAGGAGTACGCCTTGGTCTCTCCATGATGTTAGGTCTCCGCAAGTATTGATGACGCCAAGATCTTCTTTAAGTTCTGTGAAAATATTTCTTAACGAGGCGGGAAGTACCTTGACTTGTGCTGGGACCGAGAACGCCATGCCCATGGCGTGCAGTGGATTGGGATATGGATCTTGTCCAAGCAGAATTACCCTTACAGACTCGGGCGGAAGTTCGAGTGCGGCAAAAATTGAACCAGCTGAGGGCAGATATGACGTTGCATTTAATACGCGCGATAAATTGGCTAGATTTTCTCTCTGATTCTCAAGCCTTACTTTCCACGCTTCCGGAATAGAGCTAAAGAGCTCTAGCAAAATAGCGACCCATTTCATTATTAACTGCTACTGGAATTGCATAAGCTTGTGTCAAATTTTCTGATGTTAAGACAGTTTCGATTGTTCCTTGCGCGATAGTTTCACCATCGGCAAGCAACAAAGCATGAGTGGTGCCGATAGGTATTTCTTCAATATGGTGGGTCACAATTATGGTTGCTGGAGCGAGTGGATCGTGTGCCAAAGTGGTAAGCCTCTTTAACAAATCCTCCCTACCACCTCAATCTAAACCGGCTGCAGGCTCATCTAATAAAAGCA
>CAIVOW010000070.1 GCA_903907665.1 uncultured Actinomycetes bacterium
CAAGATGTATATGAGCCAGGATCTACCGGCAAGATTATTACTATTGCATCGGCTATTGAAGAAGGTAAGACCACTCCAGAAACCGTATGGACTATTCCATACAAGTATAAAGTTGGAGTTGCGACGTTCCATGATGCCGAAAAACATAAAGTTGAGAGATTGACTACCACTGGAATTTTGGCCCAGTCAAGTAACGTTGGTGCAATTCAAATCGGAGAGCAGATTTCAAGTAAGACTTTGTACACATACCTCAATAAATTTGGAATTGGGCAGTCGACAGGCTCGCACTTACCAGGGGAGTCGGCAGGGTTGTTACCTCGCGTAGATAACTGGTCGGACACAACCGCACCGACCATCGCTTTCGGGCAGGGTTATTCAGTTACAGCTCTTCAGGCTACGAGCGTTTTTGCCACGATTGCTAACGACGGAGTTCGAGTTTCTCCTAACGTAATAGCAGGATTTGTGAACTCCTCGGGAAGCTTCATTGCTTCGAAACCTCAGACAAAAGTTCAGGTAGTTAGTGCAAGTACTGCAAAGCAGATGCGACTGATGATGGAGAGCGTCGTATCTGAAAAAGGAACTGCTCCGGCAGCTGCTATTCCCGGATACCGCGTTGCAGGAAAAACTGGTACTGCCCAACGAGCCAATGCAGTTTGTCATTGCTATCGTGGCTATACATCTAGTTTTATCGGCTTTGCTCCAGCAGATCAACCAAAATATGTAGTGTCAGTAGTTATTCAAAATCCCCGTGGGCAATATTTTGGTGGCGTGATTGCTGCTCCCGTATTCAAAAAAGTGATGAGTTTTGTCCTTCAAAGCAAGCATGTTCCACCAACGAAAAATGAGAAGGTTACATTCGCTCTCAACGAGGCAACTCTGAAAAGAGCCACAACTACGGGCACAAAGGCGTAGAGAAAAAATGAGACCACATGCGCCCAGATCCAAGTCACTAGCTGATCTCTCTCGCTTTCTTGGCGTTGAGGATCAGATTGGCAAAGCCGCCCAAGTAATTTTCGCAGGCTTAACGACCTCGACAAAATATATTGAGAAGAATGATCTCTTTGTGGCACTTCCTGGCAGCAAAAGCCATGGAGCTAATTTCACCGCGCAGGCAAAGGAAAACGGCGCTGTAGCAATTCTTACGGATGTTGAAGGTTTGCGCATTTGTGGCGAAATTCTGCCGGCCATTGTTATTGAAGATCCGCGATTACGAGTGGGCGATGTAGCTTCATGGTTCTATGAAGCACCATTCAGCGCACTCCACGCTGTAGGAATCACCGGAACTAACGGAAAAACCACAACAGCTGCTTTGTTAAATGAAATATGGAATCTAAGTAGTCGTGAATCCGGCTGTATCGGCACGGTCGGCATCTCTATTGGTAAAGAAAATTTTCCAACCAACTTCACAACTCCTGAGAGTACCGAGCTTCAATCTATCGTTGCTTCTATGGTTGAACGAAGTACGCACTTTCTTGTTATGGAAGTTAGTAGCCATGCAATTAGCCAAGAGCGGATCACTGGCGCACGCTTTAAAAATGTAGCATTCACTAATCTGACCCAAGATCATTTAGATTATCACGGCAGCATGCAAAACTATTTTGCCACCAAGGCAGAGCTATTTAGCGCAGAATTTGCAGATCAAGGTTTCATAAATATAGATAATCCATATGGCATGAAGCTTCTTGAAATTTCTCAAATTCCAGTCCAAACAGTTTCACGGAATTCGCGATCTGCCACTTGGCACTATGTTAAACATG
>CAIVOW010000071.1 GCA_903907665.1 uncultured Actinomycetes bacterium
ATGACAATGTGTATGGTGATGAGTTACTTGGTGCACTAACTGAAAAAAACCTTAAAATAGAGAGTAATCGACTCGAGATTCTCTTTCAGGATTTTGTGGCATGCGCTGTGCTTGGCGAAAAACACTACAAATTGAGCACGCCAGTTTTCGCTTCAGGAATAACCGAGCGAGCGGTAACGCTGGGGCTTTATGCCAGTGCGTTGGATATGGATGATTTAGATTGGAAAGTTCTCACGCATCCAGGTTCGATTATTTGGCCAATTGCAACATCAATTGGCATTGAAAAAAATCTCTCACTTAGTCAGGTCTTTGAGGCTGCCGCCTATGGGTACCGGACAGGCGCTACTATCGCGAATTTCTTTGGAGCTTCACATAGATCTAAATGGCATGTGACATCAACAAGTGGAGCGTTCGCTGCTACATCTACCGCTGCGATTGCACTCGGCCTAAGCAAAGAACAACACTTAGCCGCCCTACATATTTGTGCAATGAATATTGGTGGCTCCCCGCAAGCCGGTTTTGAGCGAAAAGGTGCACCTCAAACTAATCGAGCTGCAGCAATCTCGTTAGGAATCACAAGTGAGCACGCGGCAATTATCGGGGCACCTCACGTAGAAGATATTTGGAGTGGACCACGCGGACTAGTTGAAATGTTTTCAGTCGAAGGTACTTCATCGCAAATACTTACTGGTGTTGAAACTGTTGAACTTCGTTTGATTGATACAAATGGATTTGCTCATTCGGCAGTCACTGCCGCTATGAAATTACGCTCAACAATTAAAGATGAGCCTCATTCCATTACAGTTTTCTTACCCGCTGCTGTTCGGGGGATTCTAGATGCATCTCGCGGCGGCTCCTGGTGGAATTCTGCGTATGCAGTTGCAGCGCTCTGGGAATCAGGAGATCCAACTAATTTACAGAACCCTTCTCAATTTCTTGCCATTACGCATTTAGAATTTGAAGATATGCCAATTGGCGCAGGTAAAGTTCGTGTAGAAACCGCAACGCGAACGTATGAGGAATACGTCGAAAGCACCCCTGAAGAAATCACTTGGCGAGACATTAAATGGGGTAAAGCAGAAATTATTAATGCCGAAGATTCTTACAGGCGATGCTCAAGCTTTCCACTGACAGCACTGCGATAGGCAATATCTAAAGCCTCTACCGAGCGAGCGCCAAGCTCTCCTGGAGAGAAATTCTTGAACTTCTGGCCTTTACCAGCAGCAACCAACGCATCAATTGGACCCTGGCAGTTATAGAAACCAGCACCATCATCGAGTTCTAATCTCATGTTTTCGCCCTTGTAGTAGAGCCAGACAGCTGCACGCTCAAGATCTAATAGGAGTTGACCGTCGGAGCCGATAGCTCGTAATTCAAGTGCGTGATAAGCCTTGTGTGCTGCTGCATGTGCTGAGCCGCCAGATACTGCTCCAATTGCGCCATTTTCAAATCGATAACTAATCGCATCGTGCATTTCTACGGGGGCGTTCATTGGAGCGTTCATCAAAGCAAAACCGGATTCTGCACGCGCATTTGTTAACCACAAACCCATACCAAGTGCGTGGGTCAACTGGGCTTGGCCATAACCTCCGCCTGAAAGCTTTGGGTCGGTCCACGTCTTTTGTTCAGGCAGCGACTCAGGGGTTGCATCTGGATAGGCTCCAGTATTTGAAAGAAGTTCACGTGTTGCAGAAGACATATGAATTGTTAAATGTTCAAGCTCACCAATTCCATATTTCTCCATTAAAGCTTTTGCTTCTTGCATCATCGGTAAATAATTCCAACCAAAAGCAATTATTAATTCTTTTCCAACCCTCTTCGCGGTTGCGTCAATATCCCAAGCATCTTTCGGGTCAATTGTGACGGGCTTTTCACACATAACGTGAGCGCCTGATTCCAAGGCTGCTTTAGCATGCTCGTGATGCAATCCAGTCGGACTTCCAATAACACAGATGTCAACGCCTGCATCCAAGACATCTCTGTAGTCTTCAGAAGCCACTTGGAAACCGTAGCGATCAGAGATCTTCTTAAGAATTTCTGGTCCCTTGCGAGAGATTCCAACAAATTCAAGATCATCATGCTTTGCCAGGTAAGGAAGATGTGAAGCAATTGCCCAGCTGCCGGCGCCGATAACTCCAACTCGAACTTTTGCCATAATTTTTCTCCCGTGGCTCTTGGACTGCGGCTAAGTATCCAATATTCTAGATAAAGGTCAAGGGTTCTCTTCTGAGCAATCTATATTTGACACCTAGCGCACGGGATGACAACTGAGACAACTGAGACAACTGGAAAGGTACGCATTTATGGAAAGAGTCTGTTTTACCTTTGAAATCTACGATGGCAAAGTTGCCGAGTATGAAAAGCGGCATGCCGAAATATGGCCAGAATTAGTTGATGCACTCAAGGAATGTGGGTTTACCAATTACAGCATCTTTCGCCGCGGCCTTACGGCTGTTGGATACCTTGAAGCAGTTCCTAACAAAGCTACCGCTTTTGAAAAGCTATCTCACTATGAAGTCAATGCAAAGTGGGCAAAGTGGTTCGAAGACATCATTGTCAACTTGGCAGATAGCCAAGGAAATCTGATCGAGCTGAAAGAAATTTGGCATCTAGCTGAATAGTAATATTTAGAGTGTTGCGTAAAGTGCCGCACCGATTAAACCTGCATCTTTGCCAAGTTCACATCTACTTATAGCTTTTACTTTGAGGAATTTATTGTGCGCCGAGCGCCTACTAAACGCTTCTTGAAGTGGTTTCCAGAAAACATCTCCGCTTTCTGCGACTCCTCCGCCAAGGACTACGCAATCTAAGTCAAGTAGCGCAGCGGCATTAGCAATTGCAATGGCTAGTGAGTCAGTACCAAGGCGAATGGCTTCAATTGCAATTGGGTTTTTAGTTTTAGCTGCCTCCGCGACTGCTTCGAATTTTGAATCTCCTGGAATATCGAGCCCATTTGTTATCGCCCATCGAGTCATACTTGGTCCACTAGAAAGCGCTTCGATGCAACCGATACCTCCGCAAAAACATTGTGTATAAGAATCTCCAATTACAGTATGGCCGATGAATCCGGCATTCCATGAGGACCCGTTATGGACTTGTCCGTTGAGAATCAGCCCGCCACCGATTCCAGTTGAAACGACTAGACCTAAAATATTTTTTGAGTGTCTCGCTGAGCCGAGTTGGTATTCACCGAGCGCCAATGCGACAACGTCGCCAATAAGTGTCACCTTGTTTAATCCAGTTAATTCTTTCACTAATGCAACTATTTGAAAGTGGCGCCAAATAGATATATTTACAGGACTAATGGTGCCCTTATCCACATCAATTGGACCAGCTGAACCAATTCCAGCCGCGGTAATTGGAGTAGGCGATTTCGCCATTACTCGCTTAATTAATACTGCAAGATCGTCAGCCAAAATTTCACTGGATGCAACTTGGGTGGGAATCTCGTGGCGATCGCTGACGACTCCACGCTCATCGACCAACCCAATAGCTATTTTTGTTGCTCCTACATCGATACCTAGCATCACGGAGATAAGCGTATGCCCAGCAGAGCTACCTACCTATCTACTGTCTATCTATTAGCTTGCCTATCTTGTGCCATCCAAATCTTCCTTCTACGCTTTCATACACTTACAGGGCCTTGCAATAAATTGTGAGAACGAGCGGAGCAAAGTATGGCTGGGATTCAAGAGATTGCTGAACGGGCCGGGGTTTCACCTGCCACCGTGTCCCGAGCTCTTCGAGGTCTGCAGCATGTCAATGAACGAACTCGCGCAAAAATTATTGAGGCGGCTGAGGAATTAGATTATCCGATTTCACCCCTATCTAACCGCCCCGGAAAGACAAATACTGTCGGCATTGTTTCACCAACAACATCAAGGTGGTATTTCTCTGAAGCAATTGCTGGAGTCGAGCAAGCACTGCGTGAAGCTGGTTTAGATATTTTGCTTTATAACTTTTCGCAAATTAATGGTCGTGAAAAACTTTTCAAAGATCGTTATTTGCGTGAAAGAGTTGATGCCCTCATCACGATTAGCTTGCCTCCGAGTGAAGAAGAATTCAACGCAATGTTAAATCTAGATCTACCAATTGCCCTTATCGGTTTTCATCGCCCAGAATTTTCTTCAGTTGCAATTGATGACCTAGCTGGTGCTCGTACGGCTACTAGGCACTTGGTGAATCAAGGGCATACAAGCATTGGACTCATGGCCGGTGAACATGCACTCGTATGGGAAAACCCAGTTATGCGAGATCGGCGAGCTGGTTTTATGTCGGTTTTAAAGGAAGAAGGGTTGGCTTTTAACCCCCATCATGAAGTATTCGCAGGTTTTGATATGGATTCCGCCCAACGCGCAATGGATGATCTACTTGCTAGACCAGACCCCCCAACGGCAATTTTTTGTGCATCTGACGAAATGGCTTACGGTGCAATGCTTTCACTCAAGCGCCATGGCATGAAGTGTCCTGACGATATTTCGATTGTTGGTTACGACGGCCACAAGATGGCGGAGTTTGCTGACCTGACAACCATTGCTCAACCAGTCTGGTTATTAGGAGAGATGGCTGCGTGGTCAATTATGGAGAAATTGAATAAGCCGGAAACTCCGCCAAAAACCTTAACGCTGCCGACCGAACTAGTCGTCCGTGGGTCTACCAGAAAAATATAATTAATTGTGTAGCCATATAGTTGTATTTGCGGGAAGAGTGATCGTTCTACCTGAAATTAAAGTTCCTGGGCCAGACGCATGAATTACGCTTGCGGTGGCACTGATTTCTAGATCAATTTTCTGATCTGTTGTATTAGCTAGTAAAACGAAATCTTGACCGCGCGTGAAATAAATAACGCCTTCTGGCGCTTCTTGCCATTCAATTCCTATATCTTTCCCAAGCCCATGAAGCTTTCGAAGCGTTAGGGATTTTCTATAAAGTTCAAGGAAGCTTGTGGGGTCAGCTAGCTCAACATCCATGGCATGTTCTTCATATTCCGTCGGTATAGGCAACCATGGTGCACCCGTACTAAATCCAAAATTTACATCGTTACGGCTCCATGGAATTGGAATTCTTGCACCATCACGGCCTAAATCTTTTCCTTCAGATCGAATGAAAACAGGGTCTTGTCGAAACTCTGGTGCGATTTCTCCATCAGGCAAACCAAGTTCTTCGCCTTGATAAATGTAGAGCGCACCCGGAAGAGCTTGGGTAATCATGGCAAGTGCCCGGGCTTTCTCAGAGCTTTGTAATCTAGAAACCACGCGAGGAGAATCATGATTGTCTAAAGCCCAAGTCGGTGGTGCCCCCGCCTCTTTCAATTCTCCTAAAATTCTTTCTACTGTTGATCTAATAAGATTTGCATCCCAATCAATGAGTAAGAAATCAAAATTAAAAACTTGGTGTAGCTCACCAGGGCGGACATACCGAGCCAGTCGACTTGTTGGATATATGTAAGCCTCGGCAACGAACATTCGTTCTCCGGAATACTCATCGATAACTTTTCGCCACTCTTTATAGATTTTGTGGACTCCTTCACGATCAAAGAAGGGTAAGTCTGTGAGCAGCGAGATTCGTTCTTCTTTGCGCATTCCTTTTGAATCAACGCGCAGGGCCCGGGTCAACGCATCTGGATTCGGGTGATCTTTATCAATTTCATCTTTTGCTAATCCATGCGCAACATCAATTCGAAAACCATTAACTCCGCGGTCTAACCAGAATCGGAGAGTTTCTTTGAAATCTTCTTGAATATCTAAATTATCCCAATTTAAATCGGGTTGCGAAGAATCAAAGAGATGTAAATACCATTGCCCCAAATTTCCATCTGCTTCAGTCACCCGAGTCCAGGCCGGACCATTAAATAATGAATTCCAATTGTTGGGTGGTTCATTTCCGCCTACGCCACGGCCATCATGGAAATGAAATCGGTTTCGTTCGAGTGAATATGGTTTCGCTTTGAGTGCGGCCTGAAACCATAAATGTTCCGAGGAAAAGTGGTTCGGGACAATATCAAAAATCACCTTTAACCCAAAGCTATGCGCTACTTGTATGAGTTCCTCGGCATCCGGCAGGGAACCAAAAACTGGATCAACATCGCGTGGATTTGAAACATCATAACCACCATCTCTGTTGGGTGTTGTGTAAAAAGGGCTTAACCAAATTGCATCCACGCCTAGGGAGGCCAAATATGGCAGCCCTCGAATGACTCCTTGAATATCGCCAATCCCATCACCGTTACTGTCCCGGAATGAGCGAGGGTAGACCTGATATATAACCGCATCGCGCCACCACCCAGTATCCACGATTGCAAACATGGGTTTAATCCTAGGAGTAAAGGGAACTTGCTTACGGCTCGGAGTAGAATTCTTGATAACGAATACGTAACTCTTCATGCAAATTGGCGCAAGATTTATAATGAGAATGGATGACTAGGCAGATGGCTACAACTAAGAAGAAAACAGTAAAGAAAGTTTCTCCATTTAAGAATAATGGAACCCGCCTTCATGATATTCCGCCATCAATCGACCATCTAACTTTTATGTCTCAAGGCTGGGCTCCCTCACCGTTGGAAGGCGTAACTGCGCATGAAGCTTTGCCTTTTACGAAAAAGCGTCGCGCTAAACTATCAAAGGCATACCAAGGATTCCGACTTGTTATTCCCGCAGGAAATCTTAAAGTTCGTTCCAACGATAGTGATTATCAATTTCGCGCTCACTCCGCTTTCTCTTGGCTGACTGGTATTGGGGCTTTAGATGCAGTTCCAGATTCTGTTTTAGTACTTGAACCCAAAAAATCTGGGCACGAAGTACTCCTTTTTATTCATCCACGATCTCCACGTGATGCAGATGAATTTTTCCGCAATTCTCGTCATGGTGAATTTTGGGTTGGCCGACGTATGACTAAAGAGGAGACTGAAAAGCGTTATGGCATAACGGTTCGCCACATCGATTCGCTTCCCGCACTTCTGAAAACTAAAAAGAAAGTTTTAGTCGTACGAGGTGAAGATCAGGCAGTTGACGCAATCGTTAAGACTACAAAAATCCAAGATAAGGATTTCTTGAGTTTTCTTTCAGAGATGCGTTTAGTTAAAGATGAATTTGAAATAAATGAAATGAAGAAGGCAATCGCCACAACTGCTCGTGGTTTTGATGACATGATCAAAGCTTTACCTGCCGCAATTAAATCTCCTATGGGGGAGCGTGTGATTGAAGGAGCTTTTTTTGCCAGAGCTCGAGTTGAAGGTAATGACATTGGCTATCCATCGATTGTCGCATCAGGTTCACACGCTTGCATCCTCCATTGGATTCGAAATGATGGCCAAGTTAAAAAAGGTGAGCTGATTTTGATTGATGCAGGAGCTGAAACTGATGCGTTTTACACCGCGGATGTAACTAGAACTCTTCCTATCAATGGAAAATTTAGTAAAGAACAGCGACATATTTATGATTTAGTTTTGAAAGCTGCAGATGCTGGAATTAGGGCAGTTAAGCCCGGAGCGGATTTCGGTGATTTTCATAGCGCAGCAATGGAAGTTGTTGCACACGGCATGGCAGAGCTTGGTGTTCTGCCCATTTCTGCCGAAGAATCGTTAAAACCTGAAAGTGGTTTGCATCGCCGCTGGATGCCGCATAGCACCGGCCATATGCTTGGAATTGATGTGCATGATTGTGCACAAGCGCGTAGAGAGAATTACACGCTGGCAAAGTTAAAGCCAGGGATGATTCTTACAGTCGAACCGGGAATTTATATTCATCCCGACGATGAATTCTTTCCACCCGCTTATCGCGGAATTGGCGTTCGTATCGAGGATGACATCCTTGTAACAGCCGATGGCAACATCAATCTCAGTGCTGGAATTCCACGCACGCCAGATGCGGTTGAGAGATGGGTAAAGAAACTAGCGAGATAGCGCGATCCCCGCTCCAGCTGCTCCAATTCCCAATATCAGCGTCAAAGTTAAGTAAGTAAATGCTTTGGTGTGGCTTTTAGTATGCACTAGAGCATGTGCTTCGACGGCTAACGTTGACCACGTTGTAAAAGCGCCAGCGAATCCCGTTCCTAGAATTAAAAGAACGCTATCTTGGCTATTTATTACTAAACCTAAGAGAAAAGATCCGGCGATATTGATCCCAAGGGTTTCAATAGGAATCCAGCTCGTGTGTAGTTTTTTTACGACGTAATCAAGAAGGTAGCGAGCTGAAGCACCGACCCCAGCTCCAAGTGCAATATACAACGCTTTGATTCCCGTCACCGTGAAACCCGCTTTGTCATAATTTTATGAACACTTACGACAACTACATATGTGCCAACGATTGAGGCTGCAACATAAAGAATCGCGCTAAAGTAATTTGCAGCGTTTAAGTATTGATCAACCTTGACCGCAAACGCCGAGTAAGTCGTGAATCCCCCGCAAAAACCTGCTCCAAGTGCTGGGCGCCACCACCATTGTGGCGATTGATGATGATTTACATAAACCACAAGAGCCATTAAAAATCCTGACCCAAGATAATTTACTAACAGGGTAGCCCAGGGAAATCCGTGATCGACAATTAACAAGGCAAAACCCCAGCGAGCAAGTGATCCGACTACTCCGCCGAGGGCAACAACACCTACGCTTTTAGTGTTTATCTGTACCGCCGACTTTCTTAACGGTGCGATTCACTAGCGATGAAACGATACTGATTATGAGGGAAGCAAAAAAAGCAGCCCAGAAACTAGTGATATCTAATGCGGTACTCCAACGAGCGGTGAGTTCTAACATCGCTGCGTTAATAACCCAAATGAAAATTCCAAGCGAGAGAATTACTGCTGGCAAGGTGAGAACTTTGAGGAGCGAACCGATAAAAGTATTTATTAAACCAAAAATCAGAGCAACCCAGAGGTAACTCCATGCTCCACCATGAACTTTGATGCCGGGAACAATCAGAGTGGAAACCCAGACCGCAACTGCCATTACCGCCCAACGAATGAATAGCTTCATTCCTAAAGCGTACTAGATTGGCTTAAAGCACTTCCTCGCGGCGACGGATTTTTGAACCCAACCAACGTACCGGGTCGTACTTCTCGTCTGCAACGCGCTCCTTCATCGGGATAATCGCGTTGTCCGTAATCTTGATGTGCTCCGGGCAAACCTCAGTACAGCACTTGGTGATGTTACAGAGCCCAAGTCCATGTTCTTCCTGAGCTGTCTTCTTGCGGTTACGTAACATATCCAATGGATGCATATCGAGTTCTGCGATGCGAATAAAAAAGCGCGGACCAGCGAATGATTTCTTATTCTCTTCATGATCACGAACAACGTGGCATGTATTCTGACATAAGAAACATTCGATGCACTTTCTAAACTCTTGTGAGCGTTCTACGTCAACTTGTTGCATCCGAGGTTCACCAGGCTTCATGCCTTCTGGCATTACAAGTGCAGGGATTTCCATCGCTTTCTTGTAATTAAACGATACATCCGTAACGAGATCCTTAATTACTGGGAAGGCGCGAAGTGGAGTAATGGTGATGACTTCATCTTCTGGATAAGAAGCAACCTGTGTCATACATGCAAGACGCGGCTTACCGTTAATCTCCATCGAACATGATCCACATTTACCTGCCTTGCAATTCCAACGAACTGCAAGATCGCCCATCTGTGTTGCCTGGACGCGATGAATAATATCGAGAACTACTTCACCATGATTTGCCTCAACCGTGACGTCTTGTAAGCCACCAGTCTTGTCATCGCCTCTCCAAATGCGGAGTTTGAGTGTGCGTGCCATTATTTGGAACCACCTTTCGCGATTTCTTCTGGAGTCATGTACTTCTCAAGTTCATGAACATCAAAAAGGTCAAAGAGTTCTTTCGGTATAACTGGTAGAGGCTGCGCTTTGATATCAACTTTCTGGCCATCAAAACTTGCGATGTGATTTACCTGGCGCCATTTTGAGTTCATGCCTGGGAAGTCATCACGCGTATGTCCGCCACGCGATTCTTCGCGGAGTAAGCCAGATTTTGCAGTGCTTTCGGCAACTAGCAACATGTTGTCTAAGTCAAAAGCTAGGTGGAAACCGGGGTTAAATTTGCGATCTCCAGCTACTGAAATGTTGCCACTTCGCTTACGAATATCTGCAATCTTCTCGATTGCTTCGGTCAGTTCTGCACCAGTGCGAATAATTCCCACAAGGTTTTGGGTAATCTCTTGGAGCTCTTGGTGTAAGGAGTAAGCGTTTTCGCCACCAGTTCTACTGAATGGAGCTTCAATTTTTGCTGCAGCTTTTTGAATTGCTGCATCACTGACTGGGTTAGCGCCATTGGCCTTCACATAATCGGCTGCGCCTTTACCTGCGCGACGTCCAAATACCAATAGGTCGGTAAGTGAATTTCCACCGAGGCGATTTGATCCGTGCATTCCGCCAGCAACTTCTCCAGCCGCAAACAGTCCCGGCACTCCGATTGCTGCAGCGCTATCTGGTTCTACTTCAACCCCGCCCATTACATAGTGACAGGTTGGGCCAACTTCCATTGCTTCCTTGGTGATATCAACGCCGGCAAGTTCATAGAACTGGTGCCACATTGATGGAAGGCGCTTTTTAATAATTTCTGCAGAGATACGTTTGGATACATCGAGGAAAACTCCGCCGTGCTCAGATCCTCGACCAGCCTTAACTTCAGTATTAATCGCACGAGCAACTTCATCACGTGGAAGTAATTCTGGTGGGCGGCGATTATTATCTTGATCTACATACCAGCGATCTGCTTCAGCTTCGTTATCCGCATATTTATCTTTAAATACATCTGGAATATATTTAAACATAAACCGCTCACCGAGTGAGTTTGTAAGAATTCCGCCTTCACCGCGGACTGATTCTGTAACGAGAATACCTTTGACTGATAGCGGCCAGACCATTCCGGTTGGATGGAATTGCAAAAATTCCATATCAACCAAGTTCGCACCTACTTTGAGAGCGAGCGCATGTCCGTCTCCAGTGCCTTCCCAAGAGTTAGATGTAATCTTAAATGTTTTACCAACGCCGCCTGTTGCAATAACAACCGCTGGTGCTTCGAAAAGTACTTCTGCCCCGGATTCGCGGCGATAGCCATAAGCGCCAGCAACTTTTCCGTTTTCCTTAAGGATTTCGGTAATTGTTACTTCAGCAAAAACCTTGAGATTCTTTTCAGCATCGCCAAACTCTTTAGCGTCAGCTTGTTGTAAAGCAACGATACGTTGCTGCATTGTGCGGATGAGTTCAAGCCCAGTGCGGTCTCCGACGTGAGCTAGGCGTGGATATTCATGTCCACCAAAGTTGCGTTGTGAGATTTTTCCTTCAGAAGTGCGATCAAATAAGGCGCCCCACATTTCAAGTTCCCAAATACGATCAGGAGCCTCTTTAGCGTGGAGTTCCGCCATTCGATAGTGATTGAGGAATTTACCGCCGCGCATAGTGTCTCTAAAGTGGACCATCCAGTTGTCATTATCGTTTACGTTACCCATGGATGCCGCAGCGCCACCTTCGGCCATCACGGTGTGAGCCTTACCAAATAAAGATTTACAGACAATAGCTACGGAAAGTCCTGATTCGCGAGCCTCGACAGCTGCGCGCAAACCCGCTCCACCTGCGCCAATGATGACGACGTCGAACTTATATTTTTCTAGCGCTTGTTGTGATGTCATTTGATTCGCTCCGATTAAAAGAAGTATTTATTCCATGTTGGGTGAAGCGAAACCATGCGCACAAAGAAATCGGAGAATGCAACCCAAATCAATGAGACCCAGGCAAAATTCTGATGCTTTGTGTTGAGCTTAGAGACGATAGTCCATGCCTTATACCGATATGGATGTTTCGAGAAGTGACGCAGGCGTCCACCAATTGCATGACGACAAGAGTGACATGAAGCCGAGTAGCCCCATAAGAATGTTGCATTCAAAAGTAAAACAACAGTTCCAAGACTCATATGGCCCCATTGTCCTTGTGGATTTTTAAAGGAGAGCAGAGCATCAATTGTTAGAAGTGTGTTGAATACCAAGCCGATGTAGAAGAAGTAGCGATGACCATTATTTACAATCAATGGGGCTTTGGTTTCACCGGTGTACTTCGCATGTGGTTCTGCAACCGCACAAGCAGGTGGAGACATCCAGAAGGAGCGGAAATACGCCTTGCGATAGTAATAACACGTCATGCGGAAACCGAGTGGGAAGATCAAAATAATAAATGCAGGAGATAAAACCATTCCAAATATAAGAATATGACCGAATGGTGTTCCAAGAAGAGATGAACCTTCAACACATGTCGTGGAGAGGCACGGTGAATAGAAAGGTGAAATCAACGGCTCTGCGTAATAGTGTGCATTTTCAAATGCGCGCCATGTTGCATAAACAATGAATGAGAAAAGTACTCCGACAGTAATAAGTGGTTGTATCCACCACTTATCTGTTCGAAGTGTCCGCTGCTCAATCTTTGCGCGGCCTTCGGAGAAAACTCCAGTTGACATGTCTCTGCTCCCGACGTCTTTGAATTCAAGGAGAATTCAAAAATCTTTAGGGGATAAGTTTGCTATTGCCCAGCCATTTTGCCTATACAAATGCGAACGGCACCCCTTATGAGTTTCCTCACCAGCGGTGCCAATTACGCTATCTGGCCAGTATTTTCGCACTAGCCAGCTTCCAGAGCGGAGGGCGTGGGATTTGAACCCACGAAGGTTTCCCTTGCCGGTTTTCAAGACCGGTGCACTCGGCCGCTATGCGAGCCCTCCGTGGGCAAACTTACCTGCTGAGTGGAGGTAGACAAAATTCACGCGAGATTATTCAGGGAGCTGAAGAAGTTTCTCAATCACCTTTGCTACGCCATCTTCGGTATGAGCTTCTGCCATAAATTTCGCATGATTCTTTGTATCAGGATGACCATCGGCCATTGCCCACGATCGATGTGCCCAGCGGAGCATTGAGAAGTCATTGGGGTTGTCGCCAAAAGTCACTGCATCTTCTGGTCCGATACCGGCACGGGCCGCCATTTTGGCAAGCGTTTCACCTTTACTAACGCCTACTGCAGAGATTTCAAGAATTGATTCGTTGGGATTTGAATGGGTAACTGTCGCAATTTCACCAACTTCGCGATGAGCAATATGAAGCATTTGATCTGAAGTCATATCGTAATTAGAACATCGAGCTAACATCTTAAAAGCAGGTTGTGAAATTTTTTGCTCGATATTTAAAACTGGTTCAATATCAACTCCGACATCCCAGCGAGGAATATATGCAGTTTCATGATGAAACTCATTGTTATATTCCACTGCAAAAGAAATATTCGGGATGTGTTCTCTTAGTTTTTTAACAACTTCACGTTGCTCATCAACACTCATGAGCCATTCCTCAAGCACGCGATCATCCATTAAGTCATATAAAATTGCGCCGTTCGCACAGATAGCATTTCCAAATCCAAAGGCTGCTTTTACTTCAGGCATCCAGCGAGGTGGGCGTCCGGTTACAAAAAATATTTCAATCCCAAGTTCATGTGCGCTTCTAAATGCTTCTACCGTACGCTGCGATACGCCTGTGTAATCGCGAATGATGGTTCCATCGAGATCTGTTCCAATTAACTTTGGTCGTTTACCTTCTAGCCCCAAATTACTCATGCAGGAAGAAGGATATCTGTGCCGAGGAAAGGGCGAAGCGCCAGTGGCACATTCACCGAGCCGTCAGCGTTTTGATGATTTTCGAGCACTGCAACAATCATTCGCGGAATTGCAACAAGAGTTCCGTTAAGAGTAGCAACCGACTTGGTGCCATCCTCGCTCTTGTACCGAATATTGAGGCGGCGAGCTTGAAATTCAGTGCAATTAGAGGTGCTAGTTACTTCCCGATAAGCGCCTTGTGTTGGAACCCAAGCTTCGCAGTCAAATTTACGAATTGCAGAAGATCCAAGATCTCCTGAGGCAACATCAATGACGCGGTAGGGAATCTCCATCGCATTTAAGAAATCTTTCTCCCATTGCAACAAACGAGCATGCTCTTCTTGGGCGTCTTCTGGCTTACAAAATGTAAACATTTCAACTTTATCAAATTGGTGCACGCGAATAATCCCACGAGTATCTTTGCCGTATGTTCCAGCTTCACGGCGAAAACATGATGAATAGCCCGCATAACGTATTGGACCATTTTCAACATCAATAATTTCATCCATATGATAAGCAGCAAGCGGGACTTCGGATGTCCCTACTAAATAAACATCATCTTCTTCAAGATGGTAAACATTTTCTGCAGCTTGGCCGAGGAACCCTGTTCCTTCCATGGCTGGTGGTTTTACTAAGACTGGTGGAATGACAGGAATAAACCCGGCTTTAACAGCAAGGGAAATTGCATAATTGACCATTGCAAATTCGAGCAGTGCTCCTGGGCCAGTTAAATAATATGAGCGCGAACCGGCGACTTTTGCGCCACGTTCGGTATCAATCGCTTTTAAAATTTTGCCGAGCTCAACGTGATCTTTTGGCTCAAATCCCGCTGCTACAAAATCACGTGGAGTCCCAATATGTTCGAGTACTTTGAAATCAGCTTCTCCGCCTATCGGAGTTGAAGGATCGATGATGTTGGAAATCTGAAGCAGTATTTGCTTTGCCGTCTCTTCGAGTTGAGCACGCTTTGTATCTGCTGATTTTACTTTTGCAGCAAGATCCTTTGCATTCTCAAGAAGTTTTGTCTTTTCTTCACCTTGTGCAGCGCCAACACTTTTAGAGAGAGTATTTTGCTCAGCACGTAGGGCTTCAAATTCAACAATTGCTGAGCGCTTGGCGTCATCAGCAACAATGAGTTGATCTACAAGTGCCACATCCTCGCCACGGGATTTTTGGGAGTTTCGGACTAAATCCGGGTTCTCGCGCAGAATTTTTAAATCAATCACGGATTAAGCCTATCGTGTACGAGGATATGAGCCCAAGAACCGAATGTCATCGCAAATTGTGCGTAGGCCATCGAGAGTTGTCTTCACTGGTAGGTCATTTATATGGCCTTCTGCATCAATAATAAAGTGATAGTGACCGAGCTGGCGGCCAGTTGGACGTGACTGAATAAAAGTGAGATTTACTTTTTGCTTTGCGAATTCGGTCAAAATCTCTAAAAGCGCTCCAACATGGTCTATCCCTATATAGGCAACGAGTGAGGTTCGGTCAGATCCAGTTGGTAGAGGTAGTTGGCCAGGCTTTTCAACAACAACGAAACGAGTAACAGCGCCATCATTATCGCCAATATTGTCTGCAACTATCTTAAGATCATATTTCTCTGCAGCAATTTTCGCTGCAATTGCAGCGTCATAGTTTCGTTTAATCAAACCTTGAGCACCGGCAGCAGTCGAGGGAGCGTCAATCATTTCTGCTTTTGGATAATTCTGAGCAATGAAAAGTCTGGTCTGCGCTTCAGCATGAGGATGTGTTGCGATTTTCTCGATTGGTTTACCTTCATTTTCCGGCAGAATCATGAGTGAGAAGGAAACTGGGAGGGTCGTCTCTGCTGAGATGACAAGGGCATCACCTAGCGCAAGTTCATCGAGTGTACGCGCCACAACTCCTTCAATTGAGTTTTCAATTGGTACGAGAGCTTTGTCGACTGTTCCACTTCGTACGGCATCAAGTGCGGCTGTGACATTCCCGTATGGAATGCACTCATCATCTTTCGTCATAAGTTGACGTAGCGCAGCCTCGGTAAATGTGCCCTCAGGGCCGAGATATGAATATCTAGTCACTGCGCAAGTTTACCCTTTCGCAATCGTGGCCATTTCGTAATTGGAAAGCCTAAGTTCGCATAGAAATCAATCAAAATTGCCGTTACAAGATCGTTCTTCTCTTTTACAACGTAATGCGAAGTTCCGGGAACAATTGCCAGTCGGCCATCAAACAAAGCTTCGTATAACTCAACCGTGTGGTGGTTGCTGTGTGGTTCATCGTCGCCAGACATAACAAGAGTTGGGCAGGTAATGGTTGCCAGTTGGGCGAGTGTCATGTTGGGTTCTTTAGCCCAAATACCGAATGCTCGCTTTACTGTTGCAATTCCAACTTCGATGGGATCTGGTGAGCGTGAGCTCCATAAAGCTTTTTCTTCATCACTCCATTTAATTTCTGAGATATCCATATTTTCATCAAAGACTAGGCCATCAGTTTTCCAATGGTAATTAGCTCCAATGAGAACCATTGATTCCACTAAATCTGGGCGTTTGATTGCAACGAGTAAAGCAATAATTCCACCGTCGCTATACCCAATAAGGTGGGCGGGTTGCTTTACTACATCTTCGAGATAAGCAATCGCTTCATCTGCTTGGAAATCAAAGTGGTAATAACCATCCCTTATGCCTGTGCGTCCGTGACCAGTGCGGTCATATCCGTAGACGTGGTGAGTTTTTTCTACCGCAGGAAGAATGTAGGTGTCCCAATCTTCGGTTGCGCTTAATCCACCATGTAACAGAACTAGTGGATGACCATTATTGGCATATTCAACGGACCACGTCTGATGGCCTCGAAGATCGATATATCCAGATTTCATAGACCTAACCTACACTTCCACTCATGTCCCGCTCCTTTAAAGTGCTTGCTCGCACAGACGTTGGACTAGTGCGTGATGGGAATGAAGACTCGGCACTTAGTTCAGCCAGACTCATCGCTGTAGCAGACGGAATGGGTGGGCACGCGGGCGGTGAAGTTGCTTCAAGAATTGCAATCAATTTGCTTAAGGATTTAGGTGTGATTCTCGCGCAGGCAACGATTGACTCAGAATCGCAAGAAGACTTGCTCATGAATATCTCTAGTTCCATCGATGAGAAAATTTCCTTAGAGTCAAAATTAAATCCAGAACTCATTGGGATGGGTACGACACTTACCGCGCTTCACCTCGGTGAAAAGACTGTTGAACTTCTGCATATTGGAGATTCTCGGTGCTACCAATGGAAGAGCGGAAAGTTAATTCAACTTAGTGTTGACCATACCGTTATGCAAGAACTAATAGACCAAGGACGCATTACTCCAGAAGAAGCACTTAGCCATCCACAACGATCGCTGCTCACGCAAGCACTAATGGGAGATAGCGGAATTGACCCAGTTCTCTTAGTTTTCCCAGCAGAAATTGGAGATTACTTCCTACTCTGTAGTGATGGGCTCAATAGCGTCTTATCTGACTATGAAATTACCGAAATTATTAAGAAGTATCCGAAGGAGCAGAGCGGTTTACTCGATGCACTTACTGATGCCGCAAAAGAAAAGGGTGCGCCGGATAACATCACAATTATTTGGGCACACATTGTGGATGAAATGCCTAGTAGCGATATAACTCTTATCGGAGCCGCTGAATGAAAAAATTACTTGGAAGCCGCTACGAAGTCGGTGAAATGATTGGTTCTGGCGGAATGGCCGATGTTTTCCGTGGAGTTGATACTCGACTTAGTCGCGAAGTTGCAATCAAAATTCTACGAAGTGATTTGGCTAGAGATCCTGCATTCGTCGCGCGATTTAAGAAGGAAGCTCTCGCTGCCGCAGGCTTAAGTAACCCAGGAATCGTTGCTGTTTATGACTCGGGTGAGGACGGGGGAAGTTCCTACATTGTCATGGAACTAGTCACTGGTCGCACACTTCGAAGCCTTCTCCAAAGCGGCGAAGCTATTTCAGTAAACAATGCGCTGGACATAACCGCAGGGATTCTAGATGCACTTGAGTATTCGCATCGAAAAGGAATTATTCATCGGGATATAAAACCTGGAAATATCATGATTACCGATACTGGTGTTGTGAAGGTGATGGATTTTGGAATTGCTCGTGCGCTCTCTGATATTGGTGCAACGATGACGAGTACCTGGAATATCGTTGGGACTGCGCAATATCTTTCTCCTGAGCAAGCAACTGGTGAAATTGCTGATCGACGCAGTGACATCTATTCAGTTGGATGTGTTTTATACGAATTATTGGTAGGAGAGCCGCCGTTTACTGGTGAAACGCCTGTTTCCATTGCATATCAACATGTATCTGGAAGCTTTCCGGCAGCCTCGGACTTTGTAGATAATCTCGATAAAGATATAGATACTATTCTCTCGGTTGCTCTTTCAAAAGATCCCGCTCATCGCTATCAAGATGCCAGTGCAATGCTTGATGATATTAAGCGTGCTAGAAAAGGCGATCCTGTCACGACTAAAATTCGACGAGTTAATCGGAAACGTACGGGTTTGATCGCCTTGGTAGTTGTACTTGTAGTAGCAGGTGGGGGTGCTTCACTCGTCAACTTCACATCAAAGACTGTGACAGTTAATCTAGAACTTCCAAATGTTGTCGGCCTTTCTGAAGAAGCAGCTCGCGCACTATTAACTGGTTACACAGTTACTATTCAACGCGCTCCAGATGCCAGAATCCCTAAAGATCGCATCGCAAGCCAACTCCCGCTCGCTGCTTCAAAAGTGCAAAAGGGAAGTTCTGTAACACTTACGATTTCTGATGGGCCAGGAGACACAGTCGTACCTGTGGACTTGGTCGGGAAAACGCTCGAGGAAGCCAGAATTTCGTTGGCTGCTGCAGGATTAGTGATTTCTAAAACTGAACCACTCGACTCGAATCAAGATCCTGGTGTTATTTTAAAATCCGACCCTGCTCCTGGCACAACTGTTACCGCTGGCAGCGGCGTGGTATTGCAAATTGCAAGCGGAAAGATTCAAGTGCCGCAGTTAATTGGGCTTACTGAAATCGAAGCACGGACAATTCTGACCCAAGGTGGATTCCTACCAAGTGTTATCTATGCTTTTGAGACAGGTAAGGATCTTGACACTGTTTTAGCACAAGCCCCTGATGCTGGGACATCTGCGAATATTGGATCGGTCATCACAGTTACTGTAAATAAATCTTCTTAATTTAATTCTTTTTTTACGACTGGTGATAACCCTTCAGATCGCTTTCGGGCGTTTATATCGCCACACATCACTAACCAATTACCTAACATTTGATAACCGTATTCGGTGAGTACGGATTCGGGATGAAATTGAACTCCTGAAATTGGAAGTGTTCTATGTTGCACTGCCATCACTACTCCGGAGTCAGTCGTACAAATAACTTCAAGCTCATCTGGAATTGTTTCTGGTTCGATAGAAAGTGAGTGATACCGAGTTACGGTAAGCGGTGATGGGAGTTGTGCTAGAACACCTTTATTGGAATGGGATACTCGAGAGGTTTTCCCGTGTAACAACTCTGGCGCGCGTGAAACCATTCCGCCAAAGGCAACACCGATTGCCTGGTGTCCCAAGCAAACACCGAGAAGTGGAATTTTATGCTCAGCGCAATATTTCACCATCGCGACACTGACACCAGCTTCTTCGGGTGTTTTGGGCCCAGGAGATAGGAGAACGCCATCGTAATTCTGTGCATCCTGCGGTTTGACTTCATCGTTGCGTAGCACGGTGCATTGCCCACCGATGTGGCCAAGGTATTGGGCCAGGTTAAAAACGAAAGAGTCGTAGTTATCAACCACGAGAATCTTTCTTCGACCATCAGCCGTTCTTCCCATACTGCTATTCTGTAGTAACCTTGACTCATGCCTAAATCAAAAGTGCGCAAGAAGGTCAAGGAAAAGCACCACCACGAGGTGGACGTAGCGGAGCAGGCACCGCACCTGCCCGAAGAGAGCCCTCGCTGGCTCGCTCCAGCAATGGTTGCAGCATTCCTTGTTGGACTTTTCTGGATCGTCGTTTTCTACATCTCAGGAACCCTCTATCCAATCCCTCACATAGGTGCTTGGAATATGGTCGTCGGCTTCGGCTTTATCGGTGCTGGTTTTACGCTCGCAACTAAGTGGCGTTAAAGGACTTTCAACCTTTTTGCGAACTACAAGCTTGTAATTCCTCCACATGGGTATAACTCTTGTGGATAAGTTGGCTTCGAGTTAGGTTTGAATTAGTAGGCTGTCCTCGGCTGATTCTCAGAAAACCCTCAGACTGAAAGAGAATCATCTCCCGTGGAGGCGATACCTATGACAACAACAGTCCTACAGAAGGCACCCGCAATGGGAAATACACCAGCAGTAACACCAACCACATCACGCATTCTTGTCGTTGATGATGAAAGCAGTATTAGTGATTTGATTGCCACAAGTCTTAGATTTGTTGGATTTGATGTCCGCACCGCCGCGACTGGTGCCGAAGCGCTTCGCGTAGCTGAAGAATTTAAGCCACACGCACTAATTCTCGATGTAATGCTCCCTGATACAAATGGATTTGATGTCTGTCGCCAACTACGCATTGATGGTCATAGTGTGGGCGTCCTATTCCTTACCGCCAAAGATACTGTCGAAGATAAAATTCAAGGCTTAACGATAGGCGGAGATGACTACGTCACTAAGCCATTTAGTTTAGAAGAGCTAGTTGCTCGCCTGCGCGCTCTGCTTCGTCGTATAGGCGTAGTTGAAGTAGATGCGGATGAAGAAAAGGTTCGCTTTGCAGATCTTGAGCTCAATGAGGCAACTCATGAAGTACACCGGGCGGGCAACTTAGTCGATCTCTCCCCTACTGAATTTCTACTACTGCGCTATTTGATGATTAATGCTGATCGCGTGGTTAGTAAGGCTCAAATTTTGGATCACGTATGGCAATACGATTTTCGCGGGGATGCTGGAATTGTTGAAACCTACGTTTCTTATCTTCGAAAGAAAATCGATATTTATGAACCAGCGCTTATTCACACTGTTCGTGGCGTGGGTTATCGCATGAGAATGCCTGCTAAGCAGTAAATTTTCTCTCTGATGAAGATGAGTCTTGGTAACTGGAGCCTGCGTAACCGACTTCTACTCGCAACCGTTCTAGTCGCGGCCATTGGCATTGGTGCTTCAGATATTGCAGCCAGCGCTGCATTGCGGTCGTATCTCGTCAAACAAGTTGATGTGCAATTAGTTAATATTATGGACGGGTCTTTGGCTCGTCTTAACCGCGCAGGTATTGATCCGTCGAACAATCAAAGTGATGATGCTCAAACCTTTCGTCCTGTTCGTCCATTACGAAATGTCCCAACAACAACAGTAGTGACGCTTCTTGATTTACAAGGGAAAACGGTCAGCGCTCTTGGCGGCGAGATGGCTGCAATGATGAATGGTGACTCTCAAGTTTTTGCTCATCTCACTGCAGATAGAGTGCGTGCGACAAATGGCGCTGCTTTTACAATTAACGGTAAGGGTGACGTTGCGGGCATTCGAGCAATTGCGAAAATTCTTCCCTCTGGACTAGGAAGTGTTGTCGTTTCAACCTCCCTTGCCGGAGTTGAAACGACTGAACGCCAAATTCAAGGATTCTTTCTACTTGTGGCCCTGATCATGCTGCTAATAATCCTTGTGCTTGCTCGTTGGATTATTAGCATCTCACTTCGTCCGTTGCGTGAGGTAGAAAAAACAGCTGCTGCAATTGCAGACGGTGATTATTCTGCTCGTCTACCTAGCGGCGGTGAAGGAACGGAAGTTGGGCGGCTATCGGCTTCACTCAACACCATGTTAGGGCGAATTGAAGAGTCATTTGCTCTTCGTATTGCTTCCGAATCTAGGCTGCGTAGATTCGTTGCAGATGCATCACATGAACTTCGAACTCCGTTGACTGCGATTCGGGGATTTGCCGAACTACATCGCCAGGGCGCTGTTTCGGGGGAAGAGAAAACCAAAGAGTTAGTCCAACGGATTGAAAAAGAATCAATTCGGATGGGATCTCTTGTTGAAGATTTATTGCTTTTGGCAAGAATGGATCAAGCGCCACAGTTAAGTTCGCAAGCCGTGGATCTTAATAAGGTAATTGTAGATTGTGTTGCGTCAGCTAGTGCTGCGGGTCAGGATCATCCAATTATTATAAAAATTGAAAATGATGAAAATTATGTTTTAGGAGATGAAACCAAAATCCATCAGGCACTTGCGAATTTGCTTGCAAATGCACGGACGCATACGCCGTCTGGCACAAAGATTGAAGTTTCAATAGATAATTCAGAGGCCGAGACAACACTTTCTGTCCACGATGATGGACCAGGACTTTCTACAGAAATGCAAGAGAAAATTTTTGAACGTTTTTTCAGAGTAGATCCATCTCGTGCGCGCACGGGCGGAGAAGGTTCTGGGCTTGGACTATCTATTGTTGATGCAATTATGAAAGCGCACGGCGGGAGCGTCACTGTTAAATCTAAGGAAGGTAAGGGTTCAACCTTTACTCTACATTTCCCATTAATTCAGGATTAGCTTCCATCCGCCGAAGCGTTGCGATCCGTTCTTGAATCGGTGGATGAGTACTAAATAGTTTTGATACTGAACTTGCATCAAGTGGTGATTCAATCCAGATGTGAGCAACTGCTGTTGAGCGTTGCTGCACCACAGTATTGTCGGCAGCTAAGACTTCTAGCGCACGGCGCAAGCCTGTTGGATTACGAGTAAAGGCAACTGCGGTCGCATCCGCCAACGCTTCGCGACGACGTGAGATAGCAGATCGCAAAAGCATTGCGGCAAGCGGAGCAAGAATAAGAATGATAAGTGAGAAAACAAGTGCTAGCGGATTTTGATTATTATCTCGATCGCGGCTACGACCACCGCCAAACCACATCATGCGAGTGAGAAAGTCACTTAAAATAGCAATGGCGCCCGCTGTTGTTGCCGCAACAGCAGAAACTAAAGTGTCTCGATTGGCAACGTGGCTAAGTTCATGAGCAATAACCCCTTGAAGTTCATCTCGATCCATAACATTTAAGATTCCAGTAGTAAACGCAATCAGCGCATGTTCAGGATTTCTTCCAGTAGCAAAAGCGTTAGGGGCTGCATCTTCCACAATGGCAATTTTTGGCATTTGTAGGCCTGAGGCGATGCAAATTTCATTCACTAACGCAAAAAGTTTTGGGTTCTCTGACTCTTGTATTTCTTTTGCGCCAGTCATTGTTAAAACAATTTTATCGGAAGCCCAGTAAGAACCCCATACAGAGATCAAGGCAATACCAACTGCGAAAGGAACTAATCCAACTCCAGTTTTTCCAAAATAGGTGAGGGCTGCATAAACGACAACACCAACAAGTAACCCCATACCAAATAGCAGTTCAATTGTTTTGCGACGATTTGCTGCTTGAAGTTTTCTGAAATTCATTCTAGAACTTTACGTTTGGAGCCTTGCGATCTGCAGGGTCGTCCACTTCGTAAAAAGCTCGAACTGAGACTTTTGCTAAGTTAGCAAATAAATTGGAAGGAAATGTCTTCACTGCGCTGTTTAGCGAGCGCACGTTGTCATTATAAAACTGACGCGAAAACGATACTTTGTTTTCAGTTGTTGATAGCTCTTCTTGCAATGACAAGAAGTTGGTTGATGCTTTGAGATCTGGGTATGCCTCAGCGACTGCTAATAGCCCTCGAAGGGCTTGGGTCATTGCACCATCTGCTGCTGCAACATCGGCAACAGAAGTTGCGCTAGTTGATTTAGCGCGAGCAGCTACTACGGCGTCAAAAGTACTTTTCTCGTGTGCCGCATAACCTTTAACGGTTTCAACGAGATTAGGAATTAAATCACTTCGCCGCTTTAGTTGTACTTCGATTTGCGCAAATGCTTCGTCAACAGAAACGTTCAAACGGATTAGCCGGTTGTAGCCAGCTATAACAAATAAAACCAAAAGTACTAGGACTGCGATAACAACGAGCGTTGTGTTCATAACCTCTACTCTATAACTGATTTATGAAAGTTCAACCAAGATTTAGATGCGGTAGGCCCGCGCTGACCTTGATAACGTGAACCGTAGAGCGCTGAGCCGTAAGGATGCTCAGCAGGAGATGAGAGTTTGATGAGACAAAGTTGGCCGATCTTCATACCCGGGAAAAGCTTGACCGGGAGGTTGGCAACATTTGAAAGTTCAAGAGTGATATGTCCACTAAAGCCTGGATCAATAAAACCGGCCGTTGAGTGAGTCAATAAACCTAATCGGCCTAGTGATGATTTTCCTTCTAGTCGCCCAGCAATATCGTCAGGCAAAGTGATGACTTCATAGGTGCTAGCTAAAACAAATTCGCCTGGATGCAAAATAAAGAATTCGTTGGCTTCAACTGCAATTTCACGAGTGAGCTCAGCTTGCTCAATCGAAGGATCGATCGTTTCATATTTGTGGTTCTCAAAAACCCGGAAAAATCGGTCGAGGCGAACATCAACTGAGGAAGGTTGAACCATTGCTTCCGCAAATGGCTCGACTTTTACCCGGCCGAGCTGAATTTCTGAACGTATATCCCGATCACTTAGAAGCATGGGCAGACCCTATCTGAGCGGGGGAAGTTGATTAAGTTACCCACGGGTAGCATTATTGCACCATGAGCCATTACACAGCCAACCTGCGTGATATTGAATTTTGCCTCTTCGATTTGCTTGGCCGAGAGAGCGTTATGGGGAACTCTCTTTATAAAGACATGGATCGCCCGACTGCAATGGGAATGCTTGAAGAAATTAAACGTTTAGCTGAAAACGATCTCGCTGCTTCTTTTATAGAAGGTGACCGATTGGGAACTTCCTTTGATAAAACCACAGGAAGCGTCACTGTTCCTGCAAGTTTTAAAAAATCATATCGCGCTTATATTGATAACGAATGGTGGCGTTTGGATGCACCGCCTGAAATCGGCGGAATGTCTACACCTCCATCAATTCGTTGGGCAATTGCAGAAATGATTTTAGGTTCAAACCCTGCTGTGCATATATATGCATCAGGTGCTTCATTTGCACATGTTGCTTATGTTTTAGGTACTGATCCACAGAAGAAGATGGCGCAACATATGGTCGATAAGGATTGGGGAGCAACCATGATGCTCACCGAACCCGACGCAGGATCTGATGTCGGTGCCGGGCGTTCTAAGGCAGTTCAGCAAGCTGATGGAACCTGGCATATAACAGGAACAAAAAGATTTATAACATCTGGAGACTCTGATTTAAACGAGAATATTATTCATTATGTTCTTGCTCGCCCTGAAGGTGCTGGGCCTGGGACCAAAGGCTTATCATTATTTTTAGTTCCTAAATTTATGTTTGATTTCGAAACGGGAGCGCTAGGTAAGCGAAATGGCGTTTATGTAACAAATGTTGAGCACAAAATGGGTCTCAATGTTTCTTCTACGTGCGAGATGAATCTTGGCGAAAAAGAACCAGCAGTTGGATATCTCCTGGGCGATGTTCATAACGGCATTGCTCAAATGTTTAAGGTTATTGAATTTGCTCGGATGATGGTGGGAACGAAAGCAATTTCAACGCTTTCTGCTGGATATCAACAAGCTTTGGCCTATGCAAAGACTCGCGTCCAAGGCGGCGATATGAAGGTAATGAATAATAAGAATTCACCACGTGTCACAATCATTAAACATCCGGACGTTCGCCGCTCGCTGATGGTACAAAAAGCGTACTCCGAAGGTATGCGAGCACTTGTGTTGTACACCGCTTCAATCCAAGATGACATTGCAATTGCACGCGCAGAAGGTGGCACCAACCTTGAGGATTTAGAGAAACTCAACGACCTCTTGTTGCCGATCGTGAAGGGATATGGATCGGAGAAGTCCTGGGTTTTACTTGGAACTGAATCACTTCAAACATTTGGTGGATCTGGCTTCACGCACGATTGGCCGCTTGAGCAATATGTTCGAGATGCCAAGATTGATACTTTGTATGAAGGCACCACAGCTATCCAAGGTTTGGACTTCTTTTTTCGCAAAATTATTAAAGATGGTGGACGAGCAGTTGGCCTACTAGCAAAAGAGATTACTGCGTTTACAACTTCTGGTGGCGCCCACCTCGAGGAGAAAGAGGCGCTCGGCGTAGCACTTGCTGATGTCAACGCGATGATGGGCGCATTGGTGGGATTTGCTATGGAATCCCAGGAGGCTGGCGCTGAAAATCAAATTTATAAAGTTGGATTGAATACCTCACGATTACTCATGTCCACCGGTGAAGTAATCATCGGATGGCTACTTCTTAGACAAGCTGAAATAGCTAGCCAACGATTACCTTCGGCTTCGGGCAAAGACGTGGATTTCTATACTGGAAAAATTGCAGCTGCTAAGCACTTCATTCGCACTGTATTGCCTCATATAACAGCTGAAAAGAAGATATTGGAAAGTGAAAGCGGAGCATTAATGGAGATACCAGAGTCTGCTTTCTAATACTCCTCTCGTACTGTTAAAACTAGTACTGTTATAAGATGTATAAATCTCACCGGGCCGAGTGGCTCCTCGTTGGAGCTGCCCTTACTTATGCCTTCAATGGCGTGGTTTCTAAGTGGGTTTTGGAGACTGGTTTAAGTTCAATTCGCTTAACAGAAATTCGCACATTGGGTGCGGTTGTATTTATCGGAAGCTGGGTTTTGATAAAAAATCCATCTTCCTTAAAAATTCCACTTAAGCAACTTCCTGAAATGCTTTTGTTTGGTTTGATTGCAGTTGCTGGAGTCCAGGCTTTCTATTTCTATTCAATATCCAAAATGCCTGTCTCAGTCGCATTGCTTATTGAATTTACCGCTCCGATTTGGATCACAATTTATCTTCGTTTTATAAAAAAGGAATCTGTTGCCAAGTCAATGTGGTACGGCTTAACACTTGGCTTCGGTGGGCTTATTCTTTTGGCGCAAGTGTGGAAAGGTTTAACGTTAAATGGGCTTGGGGTTATCTCTGGGTTCTTAGATGCACTTTCGCTGGCCTATTATTATTACAAAGCTTCTGAACTCACAAAGAAGATGACGAGTGAAGCAGTTCTCACGTGGGGCATGGGAATTTGTGCACTCCTTCTTTCTTTTGTTCAACCTTGGTGGAGTTTTCCTTTTAAGGTTTTTACTGAACAGATCCCGCTTAACGGTCACTTCGCTGGCCATGGACTTCCTGGCTGGGTTCTCATTCTGTGGATTATTTTGCCGGGGACAGTGCTCCCGTACGTACTGGTAATTCGAGGAATCTCGGGTCTTAACCCTGCCACTGCCAGCACGATCGGAATGCTTGAACCTATTTCAGCGGGAATTTTCGCATGGATTCTTCTCAATGAAAGCTTGAACTTGATTCAACTAATAGGCGCGGCGACAGTACTTGTGGGTATTTATTTTGCAGACCGAGCAAGCACTAGTACACACTAGAATTTATTTATGGAAAATTTTGCTGACCTTCTTAAGGCGAACGAGGAGTATGTCTCTGTTTTCACCAAAGAAGAACTCACTGGATATGCAAAAAAAGGCTTAGCGATTGTGACATGTATGGATTCGCGAATTGATCCACTTCGCATTGTTGGTATGCATGCCGGTGATGCAAAAATCTTACGTAATGCTGGGGCTCGCGTAACCGAAGATGTTCTGCGAACTCTCGTTTTAGCAACACATCTGCTTGGCGTAACGCGAGTACTCGTGATGCCGCATACTGATTGTCGTATGGCTACTGCTGATGAATCTGAAATCCATCAACAAATTAAAGCAGCGAGTGGTATTGACACAAGAGGAATTGAAATTCGCACTGTGAGCGATCAAAATAAAGCGCTCTTTCAAGATATCCAACGTATTGAGTCTTACCCGCTTCTCCCAGCAGGAATTCAAGTTATGGGAGCGATTTATGACGTTAAAACTGGGCGGATTAACCCAATTAATTAATTGTCTTTGATAAAACTCTCGGTTGGAGCTTGGAAGCTTGGAGCAATATCAGTAAATCGAGCAAAGTGAAGTTGGGCTGCAACAGTAATCGTACGAGTAGGTCCATTACGGTGCTTTGCCACAATCAAATCTGCCTCACCAGAACGCGATGAACCGTCATATAGATCATCGCGGTGAAGGAGAATAACCATATCTGCATCTTGTTCAATCGAACCAGATTCACGTAGATCAGAGAGCATTGGCTTTTTATCGGCTCGCTGTTCTGGAGAACGGTTTAACTGAGAGATTGCAATCACCGGAACTTCAAGTTCCTTTGCTAGAAGTTTAAGATTACGCGAGAACTCGGAAACTTCTTGTTGACGATTCTCCACACGCTTTCCTGAAGTCATCAACTGCAAGTAGTCGATCACAATTAATTTCAAGTTATGACGCTGCTTTAATCTGCGGGCTTTTGCGCGGATTTCCATGAGAGAGAGATTCGGTGAGTCATCAATAAATAGTGGGGCGTCAGAGATTTCGCCCATACGCTTTGCTAGGCGGCTCCACTCTTCATCAGATAGAGAACCGGAGCGAATATTATTTAATCCAACACGCGCCTCTGCTGAAAGCATACGCATTGTAATTTCTGAACGAGACATTTCAAGTGAGAAAATTACTGAAGCATTTCCGTTATGAATCGAAGCATGCCTTGCGATATCTAGTCCTAGCGTTGACTTACCAACAGCTGGCCTGGCCGCTAGCACAATCATATTTCCAGCATGAAGTCCATTAGTTAAAGCATCAAGATCTTTAAATCCAGTTTTTACACCTTCATCGCGAACACCGGTTGCAATTGCTTCAATTTCATCAAGTGCATCAGGAAGTAATTGTGCAAGTTGAATATAGTCTTCTGATGCGCGGCGCTCTGTTACTTCATAAACTTCTGCTTGTGCTTGATCAACAACATCATCAACATCCCCTTCTGCGGAATACCCGAGTTGAACAATCTTTGTTCCGGCTTCTACAAGGCGTCGCATAATTGCGCAGTCTCGAACTATTTTTGCATAGTAACCAGCGTTAGCTGCTGTTGGTACAGAGGAGATGAGTGTATGAAGATATGGCGCGCCACCTGCGCGCGCAATGTCGCCGCGCTTTGTAAGTTCTGCGACCACAGTTACTGGATCCGCAGGATCTCCTTTTCCATAGAGATCAAGAATTGCATCATAAATAAGTTCATGTGCAGGGCGATAGAAGTCGCGTTCTTTAAGTATTTCTACAACATCTGCAATTGCATCTTTGGAAAGCAGCATTCCACCTAATACGGATTGTTCTGCAACTAAATCCTGTGGAGGCGTACGTTCAAATTCAACTGGGTTGTTGAAATTAGAATTGTTTGATCCACGCGATGGGAGCTCTGCGATACTCATGAGCGTATTCTCGCTAAGAGCACTGACATCCCCTATTACCCACACCCAGTGATGTGCATCTGCCTGTGGGGAAGTTGTGTTTAGAGGTGGAAAAGATGTGGATAACAAGTGGATAAAGAGGAGTGCTAGGTGGGGTTTGGGCTCAATTTCTGGCTATGCCGTGTGGATAAAAGTTTTTTGAGGTGTCTCACTATATGAAAGAGCCCCTGTTTCTAGGTACTTTATAAACTTTTACAAGTTATAAAGGCTAGCAACAGGGGCAACTTCAGCTCAACAAGAGCTTAATTAAGCAGCAACGACCTCGATAACGATGCTCGCTGCAACCTGAGTGGTAAGCGCAACCTTAACGGTGTACTTACCAAGCTTTTTAATGTGTTCGACCTTGAGCTTGTGACGATCGACATCAACGCCAGTTGCGCTCTTGATAGCAAGAACAATCTGCTTATCAGTAACAGAACCGAACAATGAACCTGTAGATCCGACCTTGGCCTTGACGGCAATAGGAGCCTTCTCTAGTGAGTTCTTGATTTCAACCGCATGTTCGCGGTCACGAATTTCACGAGCTGTACGAGCACGACGAATTGCTTCAATCTGCTTCTCGCCACCGAGTGACCAAAGAATTGCGTGACTGCGTGGCAATAAGAAATTGCGCGCATATCCGTCCTTCACAGTCACAACATCGCCAGCTAGGCCTAGGCCTGTGACTTCACGCGTAAGAATTAGTTTCATTTTTATCCACTATCCCTTTAACGTGCTGTTGATGTGTAAGGCAGAAGTGCCATTTCGCGGCTGTTTTTTACAGCTGCGGCAATCTGACGTTGGTGTTGAGTGCATGCACCCGTAACTCGGCGAGCGCGGATTTTGCCGCGATCGGAGATGAACTTACGAAGGGTTGCAATGTCCTTATAGTCGATGTAGTTAACTTTTTCACGACAGAAAGAACATGGCTTCTTCTTGAACTTCTTTAGCGCTGCGGCAGAAAGTTTTGGTGCAACTTTCTTAGGCTTCAGCGTCTTATTACTTCTTGCGCCCACTGTGGTGCTCCTTTTGGGATGCCTCGAAAATCTTGTATGAAATTCGAGAATGGTTGGTTAGTTAATTAAAACGGAGGTTGATCGTCTGATCCTGTTGTTGCCCAACCGCCACCTACTGGTGCAGCTGACCAAGGATCATCTGATGCATCTGATGCAACAGGGGAAGAAGATGTAGTTCCAAAGCCTCCAGAAGAGCCGCCTTGACGTGTTGTCTTAGTGACTTTTGCAGTGGCGTTGCGAAGAGATGGACCTACTTCATCAACTTCCACTTCAAATACTGTGCGCTTCTCGCCTTCCTTTGTTTCATAAGAGCGTTGCTTAAGACGACCAGATACAAGAACACGCATTCCGCGAGTCAATGATTCTGCAACGTTTTCAGCAGCTTGTCGCCATATTTGGCATTGTAGAAAAAGGCTATCGCCATCTTTCCACTCGTTTGTTGCCTTATCGAGATAACGTGGTGTTGAAGCCACGGTGAACTTTGCGACTGCAGCACCACTTGGTGTGAATCGAAGTTCTGGATCGTTGACAAGATTGCCAATGATCGTGATGTTTGTATCTCCGGCTGCCATTTATTGCTTCCCTTTCTCTACGGTTCTCTACTTATCTTTTCGGCTACTTTTGTGTAAGGAAGTTATTCGGGACGAACGACTTTTGTGCGAAGTACAGATTCATTCAAATTAAGTTGGCGATCCAACTCTTTGATTGCATCTGGACCACAATGCAGATCTGCTACAGCGTAAATGCCTTCTGCCTTCTTATTAATTTCGAAGGTCATGCGACGCTTACCCCAAATGTCGAGCTTGTCGACGCGACCACCAGAATCTTTGATGATCTTGAGATAGGTCTCAAGGCTTGGTTGAACTGTACGTTCTTCTAACTCAGGGTCGAGGATGACCATGATTTCATAATGACGCATGTGTTAACCCCACCTCCTCTGGACTAAAGCGGCCACGGCATTTCCGCGGCAGGAGGGTTATACGACCTGCCGGCGTTTCTACCTCATTGGAAGTAGTCCGTTACGGAAGGGAGGGTAAGGCTATCCGACTACTGAGGAAGAGAGAAATTCACCCATCTGTGGAGCCCGGAAGCGTGTGGAGAGCCCCAGCGTGAAGTATGTAAAGTAAATGCTCGCTGCTACCCGAATCAAGGTGATCACGGCGTAGGACTTTGCGGCTAACCCAAAATGGCTGCCAGAGAATCCTGCCAGGTATTGCCAGACTGCAAAGTGATAAAGCACTTCGGCGCCTTGCCAAATCCAAAATGCACTTCGGTCGCGTGCCCCTCGCATCGCCAAAATAGCCAACGGTGTCAACCATAAGACATATTGCGGGGAATACACCTTGCTCGAGATTGTAAAGACTGCGACAACAGCAAAGGCGCAACTTGCAAGAGTTGGGGTTCGTTCTAACCCAAAGAAATAAACAGCGAAAATCGCAATACCTACCAGAAAAGCTAAAAGTGAAATTTCATTGAGATTGCGAATATTGATGCCAAGTAACTGAAGCCCGTACCAAACCGAACCATAATCTGCACTACGTTCTATATTTGATTTAAAAAATCTCCACCAGCCAGTGAAATTAAGAATCATAAAAGGAAGATTGATGCTTAGCCAGAATAAGCATGTTTGTGAAATATATTGCAGTGCCTTACTTTTTTGGTTTCGACGAATAAAAATTAAAACTATCGGTATAAGAAGTACAACAGGAAAGAATTTTGTTGCGATACTTAAACCAAGAGTAAGCGCACTTTTTGTATAACTTTTCTCCTCGAACCAATAAATAGCAGCGAGTGCAGAAATAACCGCCCATAAATCCCAATTAATATATAGCGAGAGAATAAAAGCTGGCGAAAGCGGTAATAAATACCAAAACTCTGGTTTTAATCGCGCTAAGAAGAGTGCGCTTCCAGCAAAGAGGAAAGCAATAAGTATTGCGTTTATGAGGAAGTAATAACGATACGAATTATTGCCAGCTGGGGTAACCAGCGAAGTCGCCCACATCACTACGCCCGTAAGTGGGGGATACTCAACGGCATTTAAAGTTGATGAGTACGGCCATGTGTGATGAATAAGGTCTCTAGAGGTGAATAGTGCTGGGATATCAGAATAACAAGCGTGCACATATACATCTGGAGTTGCCCAGTTTGTTTTGTAGCAATGATCGAATTTTGTAAATGAAAGTAAAGAAGCAAGAGCAACTAACAAAATAATCGATTTTGTTGCAAATTTCAGCTTCATTTACTACTTCTACTACTTCTACTTCTTCTTCGTCGCTTTTGGTGTTGGCGACTTTGTCGGAGTCGGTTTAATTCCAGAAGTTGGCTTCACGGCAAGTGATGGATCGAGTGTTGGAACAGCCGTTGAGAAATCAGTTGGTTCGGTTCCGCCAAGATTTGCGGGGGCAGGGAATGCAATTATTGGCTGACCTTTTAGTGCAACTTTTGTATAAGAATTCCAAATCATTGCGGGGTAGGTTCCACCAGTAACGGCTCTGAGGCCACCAATGCCGTTCAACGTTTGAGTTGCATCATTGCGGAACAAAGCTACGGATGTTGCTAACTGAGGTGTATACCCGTTGAACCACGCTGATGCGTTATCAGATGTTGTCCCAGTCTTACCTGCCGCTGGGCGGCCCAAACCATTTGCCGCTGCCCCACCTGTGCCGTATTTAACTACACCTTGAAGCGCGTAGGTCAGATCAGCCATTACTTGGGAAGAGAACACCTGTTGCGCTGCAATCCTTGACTCATAGAGCACGCCTTGATTCGCTCCCAAAACCTCTTTCACCATAAATGGTTTGGCATAGATTCCTTGCGATGCAAAAGTCGCATATGCAGCCGCTACATCAATGACGTGTGGGCTTGCCACACCAAGTGATACCGAAGGAGTTGCAAACATTTCTATAGAGTTAGGGATGCCAGCGCGTCGTGCAACATCCACAACATTTTGAAGTCCAGCTTTCATACCAAGTGGAACAAATACTGTATTAACTGAGTGGGCTGTCGCATCTAAAAGATTGATACTTCCAAATTGTTCGTTGCTGTAATTGTAAACAGAGTAAATAGTTTGGGCATTTGGATCATCATAAACTGCAGGCGAAGATCCTAACCACGTTGACTGTAGTGAGATTCCGTTCTCAAGAGCGGCGATGAGGGCAAATGGTTTGAATGTGGAACCAGCCTGGGTTGTTGATTGAGTAGCGTTATTTAGCTGGGACTGTAAATAATCTCGGCCGCCATACATCGCAACAATTTCCCCAGTTCCAGGGCGAATTGAGACAAGTGCAACACGTAAATCAGCAGGTGCGTTTGCCGGGATACGCTTTGTAACAGCGTCTTGCGCAGCAGATTGAGCTCTTGCTTCGAGGGTGGTTTTTACAACTAATCCGCCAACCTGTAATTGAGAATCTGTAAAGCCTAATTTAAGGAGTTCGGCCGAAACATACGACATGAGATAGCCCTTAGGACCAGCGAGCGCACCGGATGTGACTTTTGGTGCGATGGTTGGGAATTTTAAAGTTTTAGCTTTTGCAGCATCTAGCCATCCAGTTTTAACCATTCCATCGATGACGTATTGCCATCTGGCTTTCAATCTAGCTAGGCCATCTGCATAAGAAGGGCCATAGTAATTTGGTGAGCGCAAGATAGATGCGAGCATGGCATCTTGCGCAATCGTTAGCTGACCAACACTTCGCCCAAAATAAGTTTGAGCGGCAGTTTGTACTCCGTAGGAACCTCGGCCAAACCAGATTGTGTTGAGATAGTTTTCTAAGATTTGGTCTTTCGATTGTTGTTGCTCAAGTTTGATAGCAATAACAATTTCTTTAATTTTACGTTGGATGCTCCGCTCTGGAGTTAGGAAGGCAGTTTTTGCATATTGCTGGGTGATTGTTGAACCACCACCACCATTGCCGAGACTTTTTATATTATCGAAAATTGCACGGGCAAGTCCTTGAGGGCTAAATGCATGTTCAGAGTAGAAGTTGCGGTCCTCTGCTGCTAATACCGCATGCCGCAGATTTAATGGAATTTTAGCCAGCGGAACTATTGTTCTGTTTTCAGAACCAATGCGCCCGAGTTCTGTTCCATCGGCGTATTGGATGATGGTTGATTGTGAATTTACAAATGCCTTTGGGTCTGGGATCCCAACCGTGAAATAGGCATACGTAAAAATAAAGGAGCTAATAACAAAGATTGCACCGAATAAGAATATGGAGCCTCGCAAAAGATATTTGATGATGTTATCTCGGTGATATCGGAGAAACCCGAGGATTGATTCTTTGAGCGCCACAGTGAAAGGTTACCCGTTTGTGACGCAGGGGTTGTTAACGCTGAATGAAATCCTCATCTTCAAGCGTCCTGACTCGCCGGGGCGGTTTTCGCAAATAGCCATCCCCTAACTTGAAGCTCTGTATGAGGTGATGCCAATGGCATCCCATGCAAACTTCGACAACGTAAACACGAAATTCGCCATATTCGCTCTGCATCTCATTAAGTTCGATAATTGACTTGATGCGACCTGAGTATTGGCCGAGTTGATCTCCAAATGCATAATGGAGGAGGACCATTTTGGCCTCTCGGCAAATCGGGCAAGGTCGCTCAATTTTTTCTCCATGGTATTTAGCGGCAAGACGCAAATATGGATCTGCGTCACAAAGTTCGGTTTTATCAAATCCAACAGCGCCTTTGAAGTGTCCCACCAAGGTATTGCGGCGTTTTAATGAATAGTCGATTGAATCGCGCCGAGACCACATGGTGTAAGAATAAACCTATTTCCATTACTAGGCTGACTCTATGAATTTTGCAAGAAGTGGTTTATCCAAACTCCTTGCGGTCCGCTGGGTGGGACAAATAACTGATGGAGTTTTTCAGTCTGCTCTCGCTTCCTTCGTCCTATTCTCTCCGGAACGACAAGCAAATCCGCGAGCGGCTGCCTTAGCGTTTTGCGTAGTCCTTCTTCCTTATTCGATTGTTGGTCCATATGTTGGAACGCTTCTCGATAAATTTTCACGTCAACGAATTATTCAGTACGCAAACTACTTTCGTGCTATCAATCTTCTAATTATCGCTTTTCTTATAAATCAAAGCAGTACCGGTGCACTACTTACTCTTTTTGTTCTCATTTCTTTTGGTGTTAATAGATTAATACTTGCAGGATTATCAGCGGGATTACCACTTGTTGTTTTAAAAGAGAGATTAGTAGGAGCGAATGCTTTAGCTGTTACTGGTGGAACTATTGGTGTTGTAATCGGTGGTGGTATCGGAATTGGTGCTAAGAAATTTTTTGATATCCAGTTATCGAGTGACCGGTCTGATGGACTGATTATTTTAATTGCCTGTCTAGGATATTTATGTAGCGGGATTCTCGTTCGGCGTGTACGACGCTTTGAAATCGGACCAAAAGATGTTGATGAAGCAAAACAAGATGCTGGGTGGAAAGAGATGATCGAAGGATTTAATATTCTTCGAGCGCAAGGTGATTCATTACGTGGCATCGTGGCGACCGCAATTCAACGCGGTGGTTTAACATCCCTGACCATGATGGTTCTGCTACTTGAGCGCAACACTTATCACGCTTCTACAAATCCGGACGCTGGGCTGTCGGGCTTCGCGTTGATGTTATCTATTGCTGGATGTGGAATTGCACTTGGCGCATTCATTACACCTTTTATTGTTCAAATTTTCGGTAGGCATCTATGGATTCGCATCGCGATGGTTGTTGGGGCGCCTTCGTTACTTCTCTACATAGCCTTCCCGAGCGCCTACACAATTGGATTTGCTGCCTTTTTATTAGCTGCCTGCGGTCAGGCGGTAAAGGTCACAAATGACGCACTTGTACAAACAAAGATTCATGATGAATTTCGTGGGCGAGTATTTGCTTTTTATGACATGGCGGTAAATGCAGCCATAGTTATAGGCGCAGGTATTGCAGCAATCGTCCTACCGATTAGTGGAGAATCACTTCTGCTTCCACTTCTAATATTTGCCGCATACCTTTTTACCTCAATTTTCTTGCTGAGGAACGCTAGTTTTTCTTTCCATTCTCGTCCCACCACTTAAGTAACTCAGTTTTCGCACGCTCCTCACCGAGTGGGCCATTTTCCAAACGAAGTTCAAGCATGTAGTTGTATGCCTTACCCACCAATGGTGAAGCAGGAATGCCCAATATATTCATGATTTCATTACCATCTACATCTGGCCGAATAGAGTTAAGTTCTTCTTCTTCTTTCAAACGAGATATCCGCTCCTCAAGGGAGTTGTAAGTCGCGGCTAGCGCAGTAGCTTTTCGTTGATTACGGGTTGTGCAGTCGGCTCTAGTTAAAACATGTAGATGTTCAAGAAGTTGATCTGCATCGCGCACATAGCGACGAACGGCTGAATCAGTCCATTCACCTCCCGCATACCCATGGAATCGAAGATGGAGAAAAACAAGTTGTGAGACGTCTTTGATTGTTTGATTATCAAATCTCAGCGCACGTAATCGCTCTTTAGCCATTCTCGATCCAACTACTTCGTGGTGGTGAAATGAAACTCCGCCGCCAGGAATTAGCTCGCGGGTTTTAGGTTTTCCAATATCGTGGAGCAGGGCAGCTAGGCGAATAATAAGGTTGGGTCCGCCCAATCTATTTTCTAAAGCGATCGCTTGCTCAAGTACGGTGAGTGTATGTTCATAAACATCTTTATGGTGGTGGTGTTCATCTACTTCAAGCTTTAGTTTGGGAAGCTCTGGAAGTATGTAAGCAGCCAGCCCGGTATCAACCATCAACGCTAATCCAAGCCGAGGGTTTGGTGACATAAGAATTTTTATAAATTCATCGTGAATACGTTCTGCTGAAACAATAGTAATTCGATCTGCTAGTCGCTTCATTGATTCGAGGATTGAGTCATCGACAGTGAAATTAAGTTGCGCAGCAAACCTTGCTGCTCGCATCATGCGCAATGGGTCGTCATTGAAAAGTGTGTCGGGATCCCCTGGGGCTCGCAGTATTTTTTTAGCGAGATCATCCACGCCATTAAATAAATCAATAAATTCTGGAGTAGGCGTTGTTAATTCAAGGGCTAACGCATTAATTGTAAAATCGCGCCGCGCTAGATCACCTTCGATTGAATCACCGAAGTTGACTTCGGGTTTGCGCGAGCTTGGATCGTAGTTTTCACTTCGGTATGTGGTTATCTCAATAGTTACATCGCCTTTTTTACCTGCGATAGTTCCAAACGCTGCACCCGTCTCCCATATTGCATCCGCCCAAGATTGAAGAATTTTTTTGGTTTCCTGCGGGCGTGCGTTTGTTGTGAAATCTAAATCATTTCCAAGTCGTCCCAAGATTGCATCCCGGACCGGGCCGCCCACGAGGGCCAAGGTAAAACCGGCTGCTGAAAATGTGGACGCTAAAGCCGTTGCCACTGGCACCTTCTCAAGAAGGGTTTTGGTCGCCAGTTGGCTTGCTAATTCACGCGGGGTACTCACACACCCAAGGTTAGAGCAGTACCCTTACTCCATGACCCCGGCACCTGGTGCGGGTGGCGAAGCGAAGCGGAAAAAACGTCGTCGAAGGCGAAACCCGTCGAACCCACTTACACCGTCTTCTACAACTTCTTCAATTTCTCCGAACGCTGACGCGTCAGCACCTATTACTCCTTCGGCTGGTCAAAAATCCCAGAAGAAATCTCCTTCAAAGAGGCAGCCATACGCCAAACGTGTTGATGAAGTAAGTGCTGGTGGATTAGTAATCGATCAAACCGGGACCAAGGGCCTTCTTATTGGGCGACGAGATATTAAAGATCAAACCGGGCAACGGTTGCTGTGGTCTCTTCCCAAAGGGCACATTGAAGAGGGGGAAACTCCACAACAAGCTGCAGTCCGTGAAGTTCAAGAGGAGACTGGTATTGAAAGTGAAATTTCCAAAGAACTCGGCGTCATCGACTTCTGGTTTATGGCTGGTGGAAAGCGAATTCATAAAACAGTGCACCATTTCTTATTTAAAGAAGTTGGCGGTGTGTTAGCGCCGCAGATAACAGAAGTTGATGATGTGGGTTGGTTTCCACTTGAAGAAGTTGTTGGCCTGCTGGCTTACCCAGACGAAAAGAAATTAATTTCTAAATCCGGGGAAATAACTTCGTGAAGAGATTGATGTTTGCCTTAGTTATTACATTCACATCTATTTCTTTTTCTGTACACGCAGCTTCTAGCGTTACCTTAACCGCACCTTCCCACCGTCACCTTGACGGAACTTTCACCGATGACAAGCTTGCAACAGAATTAACTCCTTCTGGAAAGTATGGAAATTTAATTTATAACTCATCTAAATATGTAGATGTCTGGCGTATAGATCCTTCGTTTATTGAGGATATTCAAGCTATGACCGTCCCGTATAAAGTGAGCGGTATTGGGGCTACGAGCGATGGTGTTGGTAAAGACGTTGCCAATGCTTGGCTTAATCAATTGCGTCGAGTAATTGCCGTACACCGCGTAGAGGCGGTTGTATATGCAAACCCGAGTGAGTACTGGATTAACAAGTTTATGCCTCATGATCGAGGATTTCTTCTCTCGGTCTCGGCTTCGCGTTTAAGTAACCTATTGCAACACTTTGTTTACCCATCAGCTGCTTATGATTCACAGAAATATTTCCCTTTAATAAGCACCCAAGTTCGCCTGATGAAAATTTCTAATGCGCGAATTCAGGCCTCTGCATCTTTTCTAGATTCTACTTCTTTAGAAACTTACAAGCTTTCTGAAGTAAAACTTTTGAATCCGACTCTTACCACAACTCAGAGGCAACTCTTGGCATACGATTTAGCCGCTCAAGTAAATACTCTTACGAATTCGATTCGAATTTCATCAGGAAAATTTACTATTACATCAACAAATCAACGGGTTCCTATTACTGTAATTAACGATTTCCCTAAACCTGTTCTGGTCAATCTCACGACTCGCTCTACAAACGAAAGAGTATTTGTGGGAGACATCCCAAATATTGCTGTTCCTGCGAAAAGTAAGATTCAAGTTATGGTGCCTATTAAGGTCTATACATCTGGAGACTCAGGCTTCGTTGGAACTCTTACAACAAAGAGTGGGGCGGCGTTTGGCCAAACAGTGACGTACCCGCTGAAAATAGCTGTGATTAGCGGTATTGCTACCTGGATAACAACTATCGCTGCGGTCATCCTTTTTGGAGCTGCAATTCTTCAATCACTTCGTCGGATACGACGGGGAAG
>CAIVOW010000072.1 GCA_903907665.1 uncultured Actinomycetes bacterium
CTATTCGCGTTTCCGTTACTCCAGTTATTTCCGGATTTAAGTCCCCCATTCCAACCACGAGTGCCTTGAAAATAGAAGAGCCATGGAACTCATCTCCTGATGGTTCGCAACTTGATTGGCGAAAGGCGGGAGGAAATTGCCAAGGTTATGCAGATTATGGTTGCGTGAGAATTCAAGTTCATGCCAATTCAGATTGTCTCAACGGAATTTACGCTGAGGCAAATAATCTAGATGCCAATAGCAATGTAACTGGATTTTCAAATGATTCACTTGGATCTTTGGGGCGGGGGCAAACCGCAGTACTAGAAATGGACTTTACCGAATCGGGTGGGTATTACCAGATCACCCATCTAACTTGTCATAACTTCTGATCTCCTTTGCCGCACTTTCAATCCATGCTTGGGGGCCATTTACAGATTTCACCGAAATTATTAGAATTTTCCCATGAGTTTTGAAGCGGAAGATAAAGTTGTTGATCAATATGTTGAATTAAAAGAAAAGCAAGATACGGATGAATTAGTTACCACGTTGATCGAAAAGTTTTTTATTCCAGGAAATAGATTTGAAGAGGCTCGTTCTTGGAAGAGTGTAATCGCAAATAAGACCACCGCACAGGAAATTAGCGACAAAATACGAGAGGCAAGCAAGAAAACCCCGGCGGCAAGCATCGTTCGGATTCCACAGAATGAAGATTGGTTAAATGAATCTGCTTCCAAGCCTGCCCAAGCATCAGATGACCAGCAATATCACTATGACCGCTCGGTTTCATACTGCAATGCTACGAAAATGATGTTGGATGACATAGAAGATGTGAAAGTTTGTCGCAATGAGTGGATTACATTCATGTCAAAACAATTTATTGGTGGTCTAAAAAATAAGGGCGCCGACCATAATGTTCTATCAATGGCGCTTAGCGATTACATCGAATTTATTCTCTTGCCTAACAAATTTTTTCAAACCGCTTCAAATTCGGCGCCAAGTCAATCGAAGTTGACAGTTGAAAAAGCCTACGCCTCCCGTAGCGAAGTCGTAGATTATCTTCGTCAAACCGCACCTGCGGTGCTTGAGGAAAAATACCTCCTTAATTTTTTCAGTCAAACCGCAACCGTAGGGGCGAAAACAGACGAAATTATTGTCACTGACAACCACATACTTTTTGTCCCAGAGAAGAAGTCCGGTTGGGGAGCCGGTGAATTTGGCTGCATTCCTATCAATCAAATAAGTTCAGTTGCAGTTGGTTCTGAAGTCCACACTGAGTATCAAGGCATTTCATCAAAAACTATGAACTTTTGGACTTTAACCTTCGTGACAACCCAATACACGCAGTTCACAAGGTGGCTTTACTTGGGCAAGAATGAAGCCGAGATGAACAAGAATCGCCCGATTCATGGAAAAACTTTAGATCGACTTTCAGAATTTGTAACCTTAACTCAAGGGGACTCCTTTCAGTCATCTGGTGGCTACACCACTTCATTTGGTGTTGGTTTTTGGATGTAGTAGCTAAATTGACATGGTTTTGTCGCAAATAAATTGTATTTAAACCTAGATAACGCTTTTTTTGTATAGTACTGTTCAAATTCATTAAGTATCTAGAGAGGAAAATAGTATGGCCGGTAAAACAATTGACCGCGAATATGATGCGAGTCCGGAAAAGGTTTTTGAAGCTTGCCGTCGAGCCGTTGGTGAAATGGGTTACACAGTACTATTTTCGGATTCAGCAGGTTTTTCCATTAGTTTCAATACAGGAAGAAGTATGAAGACGTGGGGTGGTCAAGATTTAACCGCAACGGTATTTTCAAGCGGTAATGGATCCAAACTAGTTGTAGGTGGTTCAATTGCAAAAAATGGTAATCCTTTTGGCGGCAATCAACTGGGTTCTTGGGGTGAAAAATCTGCACTATCTAATAAGTTTCATGATGCCGTTACAGGAATTCTACCAAGCGTAAAAGTTTCGAAAGCTTCCTCAAATAGTTCTGGGATGGCAGATGAGTTGTTGAAACTCAAAGATTTATTTGATCAGGGAATACTTTCAAAATCAGAATTCGAAGCGGCAAAACACAAACTTATTGAGTAAAAACTAAAATTCAGATAAATACTTAATCGAGTTTCGGGCCCTGCATTTCTTGGTATTGCGCGAGCGCATCCCAACTTCCATTAGGTCCATCAGCAACCTTATTTCCATTTGAATCAATCTCTCGGTACGTAACTCTAGTTAAGAAAATTCGACTTTTTATTTCGACTGGGCGATCGATCGAAATGCCCACAGGCGCATAATGAAAATACCCGTTAGCACAATCTGGTTTGCAATCATTTGAAAAATATTTTCCGCTGCCAGTTGCAGAAAGAGCGGTCCAAGTTTTCCATTTAATCTTCGTTAACCCAGTATTACCGTCAGCACAAGCTATAAAAAATTCGGTAGGTTTTTGATCTGTTGTCTCACATACCAAGGTGTAAACATTCCTTGCCGGCATATTCACATTTACCGGTTCGGTGGCCAAGGGCAATGCTTTTTGCAAATCTGTTGAAGGCGACGGAGTTTTCAAGTTGGACGTTGAATTTCCGAAGTTTAGGAGACCTGAGATAAATAGTAGACCTACGCCTAAAATGAACCCACTTGAAATTAGCCAAATAAATTTCCGGTGACTTCTCACCCAAAAAGTTAGGGTTTCCATACAGCCAATTGTTCACCCTTTCTCCATACGCGCTCTTCAATTAAGGCTATGCGTCGCAGTATTTCTAGTACCTAATCGGTCACCCCAGTTGAAAAACGGAAGTTTTGAATGGGTTACTTGATAGTTTCTTTGTTTTGAATAATGATTAGGCATGAGCGAAATTACTTACCCATTTCCAAAAGCTAATCCACGACATCGCCTAGCCGCTGCGATCTTAGATGGCGTGCTGGCATTTTTTACTTTGGGAATTGGTTGGTTTATTTGGAGTCTTATAGTTTGGGGGCGGGGCCAAACTCCTGGTAAGCAAGTTGTGAAATTGCGGGTATATAGAAAATCTACCGGACAGCGAGTTCGTTGGTGGCAAATGCTCTTTCGTCAATATTTGGTTTTAATTGGAATTCCTCTCCTTTTATTTATATTTTTTTATGTAATTGATGCAATCCATTACTGGCAAGGAGATTCAGGAATTTTAGGATTCCAATTTTCAAATCTTAATGGACCTTGGTATGCAGCTTATGGAACAACTTCAGGGGTATTCACTTTCAAAAGTTATGCCTACATATGCTTACTACTGTGCTATTTACTCCCCATCGTAGATGCGCTTTGGATATTTAAGTCCGGCAAGCGCAATCGGCTAGTTGATTTAATTGCAAAGACTGATGTTCTTAATGAGGCTACGCCCCGCCTATCTGTTGCAAATGAACCCCCAATTACGCCTCATATTAAAAATCCATATACACTCTCAGAGTCGGAACCAGAGTCTAAAATTACCCGTGAAATTAGAGAGGCGACTGAGTTATTCCAGAATGGCCTTATAGATGACGAAGAATTTGCTGCGCTAAAGCAAAAGATTATTGCGAATAATTAGATAGGTTGAATAGGAGGATCACATGTCGAATTTTTCTGATGATGGTGATCTGGAAATATGTGGGAGTTGTGGTAGTTCCTTAATAGAAGAAGATAAATTTTGCGGCAGTTGTGGACTTCCGAGATCGAATTCTGAACAAGATCAAGAAGTTACTCTAACGGCAGTTGGTGTAAAGAAAAATAATAAAACTCTAAAATGGGGAATAGGTGTTGGGCTTTTCTTGATTGTCTCGATAATTGTTGGCTCTAATAATCGTTCAGAAAATGCGGCATTTCTGGCAAATGTAAATTCTTCTGGGACAGATTCATCGAATTCTTCAACTCCGCCACCACAGGACGTGCCATCATCAGATTCAACACCGATGCCAACTTTATCCCCTAAAGCGACAAAGACTGCTGCCCCAAAAATTGATAATTGTGCAATCAGCAAAGTAACTGTTTCAGATTTATTGAAATTCAGGAAATTGTTAACCAGTATTCCGACAGGTAAAAATGATGCAAGCCACACGAAAATAATTCTAAGTTGGGCAGATTCCGCGAACAATGTCGCAAGTTCTCTAGTTTCAGATGCGAGTAATGATCATGGATCTGTAACTTCTGTAATGGCAAAGGCTGCAACTGATTTATCAAACATTGCTGGTCTTGCAGCCGACTGGGCAAATAATAATTTATCAGATGCTGCGAGTTTTGGAAGTGACTATGCGTCAGCGGCAAGCCAGGCTCAATCTGATTACCAAAAGATTTCTTCAATTTGCGGAGCAAAGTTGCCAGGTCTCTAGGAATTATGACGAAGCAAAATAATATTATTCTTAAGATTGGACTAATCCTTTCAATTTTATTCGGCGCAGTGACTAATGCCGGAATTGCTCATGCCGAAGATTTGCCGGGTCTCAAAGCTTTCTTTGCAAATTGGGTGCCGCAGCCAGGCGGTTTCACCGTGATATTGGTTAATTACGACCCTTCGTATCAATGGACATTTACTGCTGCAACTGGTCAAGCGTATTTTGACGGCAATCATCAGATTACGGTGACGGGTGCATTTGCTGGATTTTCAAATAATTTAACTGTGACGACTTCTAAGAGTGGTTACACAACAGTAAAATCTGTCATTACTGGTGACGTGATGGGGCTTCCCTGGAA
>CAIVOW010000073.1 GCA_903907665.1 uncultured Actinomycetes bacterium
CAATAGAAATTGCGTTCGATGTAGTGCTTGCTGAAGCTAAGCCTTTAGCGCTGTAAGTAATCTGAAGCGATATATCCGATCCTTGGTCACCAGTTGCTAGATCGTAGGTTGGTGAATGTGCGCCCTTAATTTCAAAAGGACCTTGGAACCATTGGTAAGTTGCGTTGCTTTTTGAAGGAAATGTTTTTGGAGCACTGGCGCTGAGCGTTGTTTGCGCGGCATCTGAAAAGTTAATTTTTACTATTCCATTTACCGCCACTGATCCAACCGTAATTTTATTGGAATTAGATGAAACACCGCCAGCAGTCTCGCGGGCTTGAACGATAGTGCCTTTCTTATTTGGCGCAGTAAAACTTTTCTTTGTTGCGCCTGCGACTACCTTGCCATTAACGAGCCATGTGATGGTGCTCTTAGTAGCAGAGCTCCAGATAGCTGGCGTTAGCGTGAATGATGATCCTGCTTTTTGAAGTGAAATAACAGGAGCGCTCACTACTGAAAGAGAATCGGCGTGACTAGGAGCCGCTGCTGTTATCACAAGTGAAAACAGCAGGGTTAGCCCCGATAAAACTCTTCCAGCAGTGCGCATTGTGATCGTTTTGCCTCTCGTTACTTCTTCTTGTATCCCTTAGGACAGGAAGGCTTAACGCCATTGATCTTGACCGTGGTCTTGCCCTTAACACAACTGATTGTTGTTGCACTTGGAGCTGCTACAGCTGCGTTTCCATAGAAGTGGATTTCTAGCGTATCTGCAACATCGGTAGCTCCAGTAATTTCTGGGACCATCTTTGCAAATACTGCGCCAGTTGTTGGGGCAGGTGCTGTCATCGATGAAGGCTTTGCCTCACCTTTTGCATGGGTGTCCTTATATGTAAATGCTACATATCCCATTGCATCAGAAGTGGTTGTAAGAGTTGTGCTTCCAATGTGCAATTTCACAGTGGCATCTGGATATGCCGCATTGTTGTCATCGGTGACTTTGAATACCACGACTACCGATGAACCTGCAGGTGCGTATGCAAGCTTTCCATTAGTTCCAACGGCAGCTGAATTTGTTGCATCCAATACTGGAGTAACTAGCTTGATTGTTGGATGTGTTGCTGCTGGGACATAAGGCGTCTTTGGAATGTAATAGTGGAGTTCGGTTATTACTGAGTGATCTGGCTTTTCTCCAGCAATCTCAAGCAGCATTTGTGAATGCAAGTCATTGAGACCGTCTTCGCTGATTGATGGCTTAGCTGTCCATGAGTCTGGTTGTGGCTCACCCATGGGAGGTTGATCAAGATCTTTAACCGAGAAAGTTACATTTCCAAATGCATCAGTATTATGAAAAACAGTAGCTTGGTCGGCAGGTGGCTTGTCTACGCCTTTGGTTTTAACGTTGTCGACTGCCAAGATTGATGTTGATGTTGAATAACCTTTGTTAATGCGCAGCTTTACGCGCTGATTAACAAGTGGAGCGCCGTTTTTATCCGTTATGTGATACGTGAAATTAGATGTAGTCCCAACAGGAACAAAAGTGCGCTGGTAAAGAAGTCCATCTCCAAACCAACCATTTGCAACCCAACCATCAGCCATCTTCTGATTGATAGCTGCTTCACTCGTATTGGTTGCATCCAAGAACGGAGTCAAAAGAGTTGCATGAGCATCTGTAGGTGGCGTCGCTGCTGCAAACGCTGACGAAACCAGCGAAGCTGAAGCGGCAAAAACTAGTGCTCCAATAGCAAGAGCTGCTGTGCCACGATTTCTATATACCTTCATTGTTTCCCTTTCGATTTTTGGTTTTAAAATATTAACCTTTAACGGCGCCATCCATAACTCCAGTTACGAGCTTCTTTCCGACAAATATAAAGAGGATAAGCAGTGGAGCTGTTGCAAGGAATGCTCCGCCCATTTGCAGACCGTAGTCCAGTCCATACATTGGCTTAAGCTGCGTTAAGGCCACTTGCAAGGTGAAGTGTTTTGGACTTTGCAAAACGATTGTCGGCCACAAGTAATCATTCCAAGCTGCCAGGAATGCAAAGAGTCCGAGCACGAAACCACTTTGCCGGACAATTGGCAAAACTATCGAGAAGAAAATTCTAGGAACTGATGCGCCATCAATACTTGCAGCTTCAAGAAGCTCATTAGGAATTTGGGCATCAATAATTTGCCTCATCCAGAAAACTCCAAATGCCGTGACCAGGGCAGGCACAATGAGGCCAAGAAGTGAATCGATCATATGTAAGTTCTTGACCAACATAAACAAAGGAATGATTCCAAGCTGGCTTGGGAGCATCATGGTGCCGACCACGAACAAAATTAGCCCTTTGCGACCTTTGAAATCCAATTTAGCGAAGGCGAAGCCAGCAATTGCAGAGAAAACAACTTGGGCCAATGCAATCGAGATTCCGACAACAAATGTATTGAAAAGCGCGCGGCTGAAATAAACTCCTTGAGCGTTCATGACTTTGTGCGCGACCACCAAGAATCGACCACCGGGGATGAGTGAAGGTGGGCTCTTTGAAATTTCCGCGTTGGTGTTTGATGAAACTACGAACATCCAATAAAAAGGAAAGAAAGAGAGAAAGACAATTACTCCGAGAAGAAAATAGTTTCGCTTGGGAACGCGGCGCCAACGAGGCTGCTTTAATTTTGTAGCCATCAGCGAGTTCCATCATTTGAAATCTTGCGCGAGATAAAGAAGTTAACCGTCGAAATGATCAGCACGATAAATGTAATCATGATTCCGATGGCGGCCGCATAGCCATATTTATTATTCACGAACGCTTGGTTATAGAGGAAAAGCGTCAAGGTAAGGAATTGCTTGCTAGATCCACCATCTGCCGCCAATTGTTGCGGTTCGGCGAACACTTGTAGACCACCAATAGTGCCCACGATCAGAACGAAGGTGATGGTGTTCTTAAGCTGTGGCAAAGTTACAAATCTGAATTGTTGGCGTTTAGTAGCGCCATCTACAGATGCAGATTCATAGAGCTCATTTGGAATAGCCAACATCGATGCCAAGAAGATTAAGGTGTTATAACCAATCCATCGCCAGGTAATCATCGTTGCGATCTGAATATGGCTTGGGATCACTCCTTCGATGAAATCAATGTGGTGCCCGAGCCCAGCCCAGCTCAAAATATCGTTGATGATGCCAAAGTCGCGGCCAAATAATTGGCTAAATACAATCGTAATTGCAATGACTGAAGTGATGTTTGGAACTAGAAGAATTGTGCGAAAGAAAGATTTGCCACGAAGGCGTGTATTGCGCAAAATGTTTGCTAGTCCGATTGCCATGAACATTTGCGGAAAAGTCGAGAGTCCCCA
>CAIVOW010000074.1 GCA_903907665.1 uncultured Actinomycetes bacterium
CATCCGTGAACAGATTGCCTGGATGGGCCCTTTTGTGATGAATACGAAAGCAGAAGTATTGAAAGCATTTGAAGATTTCCAAAAAGGATTGCTTGGAACGGTCCCTGCTGATCACCAAACTAGCAAACCCCTAAATCGAACCGGAAAGCTTGGCGGCGAGGCTGCAGCAAAAGAGATTTTAGATGTTCACGGTGCGCCGACCGATATGCAAGCAACTGATGCAACGGGCGCAAGCAACGGAAGCACCGGAAGCAACATGAATAATGATTCTCGAAGTGAGTGATTCACCGATGATTGTCGATGTCTGGTCTGACGTCGTTTGCCCTTGGTGTTTCATCGGAAAGCGCCGATTAGAAAAAGGTATTAACGAAGTTAAGGCAGCAAACCCTGGCCTTGAAATTAAGGTGCGCCATCGTGCATTTCAATTGCAGCCCGATATCGAAGGCGTCGTTTCGACCAAAGAACATCTTGCGGAGAAGTACAACATTGATAAAGATCGCGTTGCAGAGATGCAAGCAAATGTCTGCTCAATCGCTGACGGCGAAGGACTTTGCTACGATCTAGAAAATACGATGAGTGGAAATACCATGGATGCTCACCGAGTCCTGAAGTGGGCTGAGTCAACGGGAGTTGCTCAGGAGCTGCTTGAGAAGATGTACTCGGCATATTTCGAACAGTCGCGGCCAGTTTTTACTCATGATGACATTCTCGCGATCACCGATGAAGTTGGTTTAGATCGCGCAGATGTAATCGCCGTACTCATTAGCGATAACTTCCGAGATCTCGTGTTGCAAGATCAGGACGTTGCTCGCCAGTTAGGGGCAAACGGAGTTCCATTCTTCGTGATTGACATGAAGTACGGAATTAGTGGAGCGCAACCTCAAGAAGTCTTCACAAAGACTTTGCAAACGGCACTTGAATCAGTTTAAAAAGCCCCCAGGATTTCTCCCGAGGGCTTTCAGAATTAAGTGTTGAGCTATTTAAGCAAGAGCCTTGAGCGCGCTAACTACCTTAGTCAGTGAATCTTTCGCATCACCGAAAAGCAAAGTTGTCTTTGCGTCATAAAGAAGTTCATTCTCAATTCCCGCAAAACCAGGACGCATTGAGCGCTTCAAGAAGATTACGTTTCCAGCTTCAGCAACATCAAGAATTGGCATTCCATAAATTGGGCAGCCAGGTGTTGTCTTTGCTGCTGGATTAACAACGTCATTAGCACCAACAACTAAGACCACATCGGTTTGTGGGAATGTTGGGTTAACTTCATCCATCTCAACAAGTTGTTCGTATGGAACGTTAGCCTCTGCTAGAAGTACGTTCATATGGCCAGGCATGCGACCTGCAACCGGATGGATTCCGTATGCAACATCAATTCCCTTTGCAGTTAACATATCTGCTAGTTCGCGAACAGTGTGCTGCGCTTGCGCGACAGCTAGACCAAATCCAGGAACGATAACAACGCGTTGTGCGTAGTTGAGCAAAATTGCAACGTCATCAGGTGATCCTGATTTCACGGAGCGAACTTCTTGGGCCCCAGTAGCTTCTTGAGGTTTTGCAGTAAATGCACCAAAGAGGGTTCCAAAAAGGGATCTACCCATCGCTTCTGCCATCTTGCGAGTCAAAATAGTTCCGGAAGCACCAACGAGTGTTCCAGCAACAATGAGAAGCGTTGATTGCAATACATAACCACTTGCAGCAACAGTAAGACCGGTGAATGCATTAAGAAGTGAGATCACAATTGGAACGTCAGCTCCACCAACTGGAAGTACGAAGAGGACACCAAAGAGAAGTGCTAATCCACCCATGATGAGTAGGGGAGTGTTGCCACCCGAGGAGATAGTCCATGCGCCAGTGCCGAGCACGCCGGCAAGGGTTGCAGCGATAACAAAGCGTCCGCCAGGGAAAACAACAGGACGAGTTGTCATTAATTCTTGAAGCTTCATGAAAGTAATCACAGAGCCAGAGAAGGATGTGCAGCCCACAATAACTGTGAATACTGTTGCAACAACTTCAGCCGCCGAAGCACCCGTTCCAAGATTTAGGTATTCAGCTGTCGCAACAAGAGCCGCTGCGCCACCACCCACACCATTGAATAGTGCAACTAGCTGAGGCATCTGGGTCATCTGAATTTTGCGAGCAGCAGGCACGCCTACTAGAACACCAACTGCGATTGCAGCAAGAATCAAAATTGTGTTGTGGTGAGATTTTCCTTCACCCATTGAATTTTTGCCCAGTGGAGCAAAGAAAACGACAATCGTTGCAAGTGTTGCGCCAGCAGCGCCGATCAAGTTTCCGCGGCGGGCAGTCTTAGGTGCAGATAGTCCTTTTAGTGCAAGGATAAAAGAGAGAGCAACTAGGAGGCCAAGGAGTTCGTAGATGTTTTTATTCACTTTGCGGCCTCGCCATCTTTGGCCTTTGCAACTTTTGGCTTGCCTTTAAACATTTCAAGCATGCGGTCTGTTACGACGAAGCCGCCCACCATGTTGATGGTGGCCAGCAGCACGGCGAGCGCACCCAGGATGGTCGGCAGCAGGTCGACGGCGGATCCGGTCACCAGGATCGCCCCGATGAGGATGACGCCGTGGATGGC
>CAIVOW010000075.1 GCA_903907665.1 uncultured Actinomycetes bacterium
CTGCGATAACCCCGATAATTAAGAAGTTATCTAATTGGAAAATTCCATCAGTAAATCGCACGATGACTGTTCTCATAATTTCAAGAATGATGACTACAAAGAGAATATCGTTAATTCCCTGAATCATTCCTAGCGGGAAAAAAGGTCGAGTTTCAATAAGGCGCTTTAAGGTATAGCCAGCGGCTAAGACGGAGATAATAAATAAGATTATGCCTAGGAAGCCATGCAATATATCTTCGAGTTTATCGATGAAAGTGGAAGGGATGAGTGACTCATCGTTTGTGAGTAAACCCTTTACCGACTTGTACTTCATAATATCCACTCTCCTTGGCTAATTAGTTGGGTCCTTCTCATAAATTTTGAATCCCTTGCGATATGTTGAAATAACTTGCATTCTTCCAACTTCATGCGGATCCATTTCACGTGGATCCTGATCCAATACGATCATGTCGGCAGAATAGCCAGGCAAGAGCTTCCCAAAATTATCGTCCTCAAAAGCTTGATATGCGACTCCCGAGGTGTAAGCACGTAGCGCTTCGGAAATCGTTATTCGCTCTTCTGGAACCCAGCCCCCCGCCGGTGTTTTATCTGGCATCTGGCGGTGAACAGCTACAGCAAGTCCCTCGAGTGGGATTTCACTTGTGACTGGCCAATCACTGCCAAAGCTAAGAGGTACACCCAAATCTAGGATCGATCGCATTTGGTATTGCATTCCTGCTCGCTCTTCACCTAATCGCGGAACGCTAAGAACTTCTTGCATCGGATCCAGTTTTGTCCAGAGCGGTTCAAAATTTGCAATTACATTCAAACTTTTTAAACGCGGCAAGTCAGTTGGATTAACAAGCTGTAGGTGAGTGATTACATGCCTTCTGGGGCGCGGCGCGTTTATCTTTTGCGCAAATTCGACAGCATCTAAGGAGTTACGAATACCGCGGTCACCGATAGCATGTATAAAGACTTGGAAACCTAATTTATCAAACTCAGCTACAGCGCTCTTCAAATTTTCAAGCTCCCATACCGGCATCCCCAGATAACCGGGATGATCACAATATTCTTCAAGCATATCTGCAGTGCCACCTTCAATAACCCCATCTGCAAAAAATTTAATAGTAAAAGCAGTTAGGTTTTGAGTTACGGGTAAGTTCTCGATAATTTTTCGCTGTTCTAAAAAGTATGCAATATCTTCTCGCCATGTTGTTGGATCTGCTCTAAAGGCGAGGTTGAAACCGATTTTTAATCGATTAGTTTTTGCTGCTTCAATATATGGTTCGGCCATTCCAGGATCAACCCAAGCATCTTGCGCCCATGTGACTCCACACTTTGCATATCTTTGCGATGCATACTCAATGGCTTGGATATCGTCTTCTAATTTTCTAGGTGGGATGTGCTTCGTAACCAGAGCGATCGCATCCCATTCACGTAGGGTTCCTAGCGGACCTCCATCGGGCCTGCGTTCAATCGTTCCAACCTTGAGCTCGTAATCAATATCGCTAATTTTTGCAATTTCTAAAGCTTTGGAATTAACCCACACAGTGTGATGATCCATTGCATGAAGTAAAACTGGGCGATCAGGTACAACGGCATCGATCCAGTGGGCATCAAAATTGCCACTTGGTGCGAGTGCGGCATCGTAAGCGCCACCAACAATCCAGGTATCTTCAGGATGAGCGTCGGCATACGCTTTCAAATTATTCAGGGTTTCTTCAATGCTCGGAAGTTCTGTTACCAGAGGACCTTGCCATTCTCTGCCGGCAAATAATGGATGAGCATGTCCATCTGCAAATGACGGCATTAAGAATTTGCCATCTAAATCAATTATCTTTGCAGCCGACGGAATTTTCTCGGGATCGAGTGAAACGATTCGACCATTCTCCACGAGCATGGAATGTGCTTCTTGTTCTTGGCCAGACCAAATATGAGCATTCTTAAAATAGATTGATTCCACAGCCAATTATAGAGTTTGACTCAAATTTGGGAAGCCTAATTGTCATTATATTTTGTAGAGGTCGTTCTTCCGGTCAGTAAAAACATTCGCCCGGCCAATAATTGTTTTATTTCTTGCAGCGGAAAAATCTATTCCGGCGGTAATTACCTTTGCCTCATTACCAACCGGGCCAACAACAGGATACCCATCCAAATCAAGAATCATACTTGCCCCTTGGAAAACTAGACCTCGCTCTTCTCCCGATCTATCTGCAGCTATAACCCACATACGATTTGTTGCAGCAGCTGCTTGCGCTTTAAAAATTTCACTCGAACGCTCTGATGATGGTTTTGGAGAGCTTGGCCAATTTGTTGGGAGAGCTAATACTTCTGCACCAGCGATTGCTGCCATACGTACCCATTCTGGAAATTCAATGTCATAGCAAACCATTACTGCGATTCGACCAATACTGGTATCAACTACAAGTGGCGCTTTTTCTCCGCAGAGGAAAAGATCAGGCTCCTTATCCCAGAGATGTACTTTTCTATAGACCCCAAGAATATTGCCGTGATCAATGATGACCGCGCTATTGCGAACTTTATTGTTTTCATCCATTTCGCAGAAACCGGCGACGATAATGATGGAGAGTTCGCTAGAAGCTAGTTGCCATGCTTGAATAGTTTCACCATCAATTTTTTCTGCGCAGGAAGTTGATTCTTCTTTGGTAAGGCAATAGCCACTATTAGAAAGCTCTGGAAGCACCACCAGCTTTGCGCCAAGTTCGGCGGCTTTCTTGATGTCGGCCAAGGTTCGAGAAAGATTGGCAGAATTTTGCGTTATGTCAATACTCGTTTGGGCCGCAGCGACGATCATGCGCCCATTCTGTCAGCAGTGAGGCAGGTTTTGCTCACCATGCGGGAATTAGCCAAAAAATTAGAAAGAAATTTGCCCAGATGCCTAGTCAATACTCTCAAGCAGTTCTAATCTTTCTGCAGCCCTCTTCATTCCATTGGGGCCCTCAGGAGGAGAAATGAGCGAAGTTCCATCAGCCAACCCCGGCGGCAAACAATTATTTGTTCGCCAGTCATCTGGTTTGGTACGTGAAGTAAGTGTTAGAAATGCTCTCTTTTTCAACGCTGCTGCTTTTATTGGCACCGGTGTTGGCTGGTATCCAGTTTTCTACGCGCTCCCATTTATTGCAGTAGGCGTTGTAGGTCCCTTTTCGACATATGGTTGGGCGGCATTAATTGTTGGGCTTGCCTGCGTTCTACTGGCATTTATCTATGCATCCCTATCAAGTGTTATGCCACGTTCAGGTGGTGATTACGTCTTTACAAGTCGATTCATTCCAAAAGCAGGTCCATTTATTGCTTGGGTTGAATCATTCACACTTGTCTTCTCTTCTTTGGCAATTATTGCCTTTGAAGTACCAATCGTCGTTCGCAATGTGCAGATTTCTGCCCGCATTGTTGGTTTAGGAACCGGCTCATCATTCTTCTCCAAAGCAAATAGCTGGTTTACCGATAAGTCAGGTGTTGTACAAGGGTGGCCAGGATTCTTAGCGGCTGCTGTTGTACTGCTCCTCATACTTTTTGTTGTGACGCGCGCAACTCGTACATTCCATAAGATTGTTACGTCACTTGCAGGTGTGGGTCTGTTTTCAGCTTTGTTGATGTTTATCTTTGGATTACTTTTTGTAAGCCAAGATAAAGTCACAGCAGGATTACAAGCTCAAGGTGTTGATGTGGCGAATCTTCCAAAGGCAGCAATTGATGCTGGAACGCTTGCAGCGAATCATCACATTAACTGGACGCCTGCCGTCTTCGCTTTAATGGCAAGCACACTTTTGTTCCAGTACATCGGATTCCAATATTCAGCATATATTGCTGGTGAAGTTCGCGGAAACGTTAAGAAATCTATTCTTACTGCAGTGCTCGGCGCACTTGCAATCGCTGTTTTCATGAATTCCATGTACGTTGATTTCCTATCAAAGCGATTTGGTTTTGATAACCAAGTCGGTTGGGGAACGCAGTACTGGCTGGGCGATGCACATATGCCTCTAGGTCAACCAAATTCAATGCCACTTGTTGGAGCGCTCGCGCATCCAGGATTATGGCCAATTTGGTTACTCATTAGCATCGGGGGAGGACTCTTCCCATTCTTGCTATGTCCTGTGTACATCAACTTCATCAGCCGCGTTTGTTTGGCATGGAGCCTAGATCGCCAGGCACCGGAATGGTTTGGAACTGTAAACGAGAAAGTTCGTGCACCTATAAATGCAATTCTGACTGCAATTGGTTTTGCTACGCTCTTTGCAGTCTTCCAGAACTTTGCAATTCTGCCGCACAGCATTGCAGCAACTGGTCGCCTGAACTTGATTGCAACGGCATTCTTCTCGGTCTTAATGGCCGCGCTGACTTGGATTTTGCCAGGCATTAACGCAATGATTGCCGGCAGAACAAGACCTGATCTGGTTCGAAATGCTCCTTACCGGAAAGCTCTTCCGTGGATGGGATTAGTTTGGACGGTCTTCATTGTTACTTTGTTCTGGTTCGCCGGAGCAAAACCAATCATCGCTGCCCTGACTAATACAAAGACAGGAACTGGCGCGTACTTACGTGACAGTGGCGTTCAGTTCTCATTAATTGTGGTCGCGGCCGCGGTAGTTCTTTACATAATTCAATCTGCCGTTAATCGCAAAAAAGGAATCGACGTCGCCTTGTTGTACCAGGAGATTCCACCTGATTAACAGTTACTTGTAATTCAAATCGGGCTCGACCTTTCGTCGGGCCCGATTTCCATTAGAATTGATGTAACTTAAAAAGGGAGCCTGTGTGAAAAAGAAGAAGAAGGATGAAACTCGACTTTATATAGTTTCAGATTTTCACGCTTCTGAACCTGCTTGGAAGAAAATGCTCAATGCAACTCGCATGGGTCTCTATGGGGCCGATGCAGTTCTATATGCAGGTGACCTAACAGGAAAAGCAATTGTTCCAATTCTCTCGACTAACGAAGGCTATACAACGACACTTTTGGGAGTTAACCGCAGTGCTCGCGACGAGAAAGAATTGATGGATCTTCAGCGAGACATAACGGCAATCGGCTATTACCCCCACCTCATGACTCCAAAAGAATTTGAAGAAATCGGGGAAGACCCAAAGAAGTTGTCTGATCTTTTTAATAAATTAATTCATGACCAAGTTGCACTGTGGATGCAGTTGGCGGCTGATCGTTTAAGTGACTCTAAGATCCCTTTGTATTTGATTCCAGGCAATGATGATCCATGGGCAATAGATCCGGCCCTAAATGCAAGTGAATACGCAATCAATGTGGATGGCAAAGTTGTTGATATGCCCGGAGGACTACAAGTTCTAGGCCTTGGAAAATCTAGCCCAACTCCTTGGAACACTCCTCGCGAAGTAAGTGAAGATGATTTCCGACACGAGATTTTTGGCTTAGCAGATCAGGTAAAAGATCCAAGAAAGACAATCTTCCTTATTCACTGTCCGCCATTTGATTCAGGTTTAGACACTGCGCCAATGTTAGATAAGAATTTTAATTTAACGACTTCGGCGGGGGATGTACTTCGTGGACCGGTTGGTTCTGTAGGAGTGCGCCAAGGTATAGATCAAGTGAAACCACTGTTGTCAGTTCATGGACATATTCATGAGTCGGGTGGAGAACGAAGACTTGGAGATACGCATGCTATTAACCCTGGCTCAGAAGCTGCCTATGGAATTGTTAGAGGTTATTTAGTTGATGTTTCTTCAAATGGTGTCGAACGCTCGTTTCGAGTTGAGGGCTAGGCAATGTCAACCGATCCTCTTCTAGAGGAAGCGCTACTGCTTCTTGATGACGCTGCGAAAGCGAATATTCCTTTGGTATTGGTCGGGGGATTGGCGGTTCGCCATTTGTGTCCAGATTTTCCACCACGCCATCGCGATGCTCAAGATTTAGATTTAGCAAGCATTTCACCAGCAAGAAAAGCTCTTACTCAATTTTTAATTGAGAGAAATTACACTCCGGATAAGAATTTCAATGCCCTTTATGGCCACAAACAACTTTACTTTGCAACGCCAGATCGAAGTAGAAATGTAGATATATTAGTTGACACATTTGAAATGTGTCATACCTTAGATTTTAAAGATCGCATTGGTAGATCGCCGCGAACTTTAGATATTGATGATTTACTGCTTTCTAAATTACAAATTGTCGAGATTAATTCTAAAGACGTTCAGGATATTTGTTATCTCCTTGCACAATTTCCTGTTACCAAAGCTGATGAATTGCATGCGGTTGGCTTGGAAAGGCTCGGTACATACTTCTCCAGTGACTGGGGTTGGTGGAAGACAGTTACCTTGAATATTGAAAAGATCATTCAACTTCTTGATGCAAATCACGAAGGTCCGGCTGGTCCACTTGTACCCACAAAAGCGAAATATGACGTTCGCGCAGCTCTACAAGAAATCTTAATTTTTGCAAATGAAATCCCAAAAAGTAGTAAATGGAAATTACGCGATAAAGTGGGAACGCGTAAAAAGTGGTACCAGGAGCCGGAAGAAGTTCCACACGACTAACCATGCGCCAACTCCTAACCCACATAAATCAACCAGCCAATTCTCCCGCGAGAGTTAATCCGCCAATACGAGGATCATTTAGAGTTGCTGCAATTCAAGAGCCCTGGCATGGTTCAATTGATAAGCAGAAAAATGAATTGAGAATGGCTGTTGAACTTGCTGCCAAAGAGAGGCCTGAGCTCATTGTTTTGCCGGAACTTTCGCTCTATCCATATGCCTGCACTAAGCCAGATGCTCAAAAGTATTTCTTCCCTGAAGCCCTTGAGGGAATGAGTTTTATCTTCGCTCAGGAACTAGCAGCTATTTCTGCTGCGCACGTTCTTATTTCTTTGTATGAAGAAGGGTCGGACGGAAAATTCAATACAGCAATTACGATTTCTCCAAGTGGTGAGATTGTTCTTAAAACTCGAAAAACACATTTGCCAGTTACTGCCGGATATTATGAGGATAAGTATTTTGAAGAGGGAGACTCATCTCCATCAATAATCTCGATCAATTCTGCAAAAGTTGGGTCGCCCACGTGTTGGGATCAATGGTTTCCAGAACTAGCTCGCGAGTACGGTTTAATAAACACCGATGTTCTCTGCTATCCAACAGCGATAGGTAGCGAACCGGATCACCCTAGCTTTGACACTGAACCGCTATGGCGACAAATGATGGTTGCCCATGGAATTGCAAATGGATTGTTTGTAATTGCAGTGAATCGCTCTGGCACTGAAGATGGGGTTACTTTTTACGGTTCCTCATTTATTAGCGACCCATATGGTCGGGTTCTGCTTCGTGCAGCGCGCGAAGACTCCGCTGTACTAATCGCAGACCTAGACTTGGACGAGAAGAGAGACTGGCTAGAACTATTTCCATTTTTCAAGACTAGAAGGCCTGAGATGTATAAGAAAATTGCGGATAGCGCCCGCTGGAGCCATGGGGCGGTCTTAGAAATCGCTCATTTTGTGATTCGCGAAGAACGTATCTAATTACTAATATTCAGAAATGACTTCACGCATAACTCTGGCAAATACAAATCTCTCCGTCTACCCACTTTGCCTCGGAGGCAATGTCTTTGGCTGGTCGGCAAACGAAGCGGAATCCTTCGCAGTCCTTGATGCATATTACGAGGCGGGTGGAAACTTCATCGATACGGCTGACGTATATTCAGAATGGAAGCCAGGCAATAGCGGTGGTGAGAGCGAGACAATCATCGGTAATTGGATGAAAGCCCGCTCAAATCGTCACGAAATAGTTATCGCTACAAAAGTATCAAAACTTTCTACGCGTCCTGGATTATCAGCGCAAAATATTAAAGTTGCGCTAGAAGAATCTTTGACTCGCTTACAAACCGACCATATTGATCTTTACTACTCACACGATGATGATCAAACTGTGAAAATTGAAGAGACTCTAGGTGCGTACAGCGATGCTATCTCAGCGGGAAAGATTCACCTCGTCGGGGCATCTAATTTCACTAGTGAGAGATTGAAGGAATCTGCTGAAGTTAGCAAGGCAAATGACTTGCCAAGCTATGTTGCCATTCAGAATCGATATAACTTGATGGATCGCCAACCATTTGAATCTGATATTTCACCTGTTCTACAGAAGCTCGGTATTACTTCGATACCGTACTACGGACTTGCTCGAGGTTTCTTGACTGGGAAGTATCGCCCTGGTGTTGTTATTGAATCTGCTCGCGCTGGTGGAGTACTTGAGTACCAAGATGATCGAGGGTGGGCGGTTCTTGCAAAACTCGATGAGATTGCTAAGGATTTAAATACAACTCTCTCGGCGGTAGCACTCGGCTGGCTCCGCGGACATGGATCACTTCCGATTGCAAGTGCCCGCACGATTGAACAAGCTAAAGAAATATTTACTCTTGTTGATCTTTCTGCTGAATATCTAGCTGCTCTAGATAGTGTCAGCGCCTAAGAATTTTGCGCCAATTTACCTTCATAAGAAGATAAATACAGAACAACGCAAAGACTTGTACTGCTATACCCCATGGCGATGTAAGCGAATTTTGAATCAATTCACCCATTCCCTTTTGCTGGAGTGAGCTAGTGCCCGCTACATAAAGGGAGTAACTAACAATTCTTCCGGCGAAGAAAGCAAGCGTCAGCGGAATCAGCCGTATTCCCATCAGCCCAGCAGCTTCGAATAATTGAGCTGATGGAATAGGGGAGAGTGCGAAGAGCAGAAGGCCAGCCAATTTATGAGAAGTTTTCTGGTGAAGTACCTCGCTTATAGCTTCAAGGTTAGCTCTGTGCTTAGCTGAGATTTTGTGTCGTAGTAATCCAGTAGCTCGCGCAAGGCAATACCTTCCAGATCCCGCAGCAAGTGCGCCAATTGCGATGAGTGGAACAGCTGGTATTTGAGAATTTAATTTAAAGAGAACGAGCACTGACCAAGTGGGAGGCGCGAATGCTGGGAGAAGGTTCATTCCAAAAATAATGAGCGCCAAGTAGAAGTACGTCACCTAGGCACCTTTAACCATAAGCCGAGTTTAGCCGTGCTTCCTCGTAGTAGGAAGAAAAGGCAAAAGGACTAGCGCTTAATTGCTCGTGTTATTAGCAGATGAATCTCGCACCCAAGGCAGTAATCAAAGATGGCATTGAGGAACGAAGCAATAATTGCAAAGATTACTGGAACCGAGAAAAGAAGATTTATCTTTGCTACGCCGCCAATAGTTGCAAGCACTGCGAGTAAAAAACCTATTTTCTGAGCAAATTGTGGACCTCGAATATCTTCAGCAATAAAATTTTTACTAAGTCGAGGTTGAATAATCATGCGATAAATCAAACCGTAAGGGGATTTCTTAAGTGAGATTAATCCGCCAACTGCGAATTGAATTAATTGGATAAAGATCAAAAGAGTTGAATGCGCTAGAAACGCGACAATCAAGAGAACAAGTGTGATTGATGCGGATACGCGAGGGCCTCGCGGGTCTATGAGTTCTGGAGAATCAATTACTTTGGCCATAGGTATCTATTTATCCCTAGGTGTTTGCCCAGGTTTTTGCCTGGGTGTTATTGCATTAACAACCTGTTCACGTTTTGGTGCGCCAACGGCTCTTCCAATTTCAATCCCATAGTGATCCAAGATGAGTGTCGTGGGGGTAGATCTGATGTCAAGCTTACGCACAAGCTCTAAATGACTTTCCGCATCTATATCTACATGCTTAACATCTGATAAATCTTTAGCGATATCACGAAGGAGTCCACGCGTTGCCCGGCAGGGAGTACAGAACGCTGAAGAGAATTGCAGAAGAGTAATTCTGCTACCAAATTTAGTACCAATTTCTACTTCGGATACAGCTGGAGTCGTATGAACCTTCACGGTTCCTCGATTCTTGCGAAGCCATAATCCATAGATGGAACTCATGAGTAGCACTAAAACCAGTGTTACTTCGCTCTTCATAGCCGAAGTTTCTCATAGAAAGGAAATAGCAAAACCCCGCCACTCTACGATGGCGGGGTTTTGCTATTTATAACTAACCGAGAGGTGTATGTGTATCCACGTTGGCGTTGATGATGTGAGGAACAAAGTTCCACAGGTTTGGATTTCTTGGATCGATTTGAAGTTCAACCCAGTGATTGAATCCTGAACCAAAAGTCTGGATACGAGTGAAATTCTGAACAAGTGATCCCTTATCCTTTTCTACAAGTTTTCCAGCAGTTTCATTCATAGGCATGTCCAGTTGATACCAGTGCTCATCACCATTTTGTAATAAAACTGGGCGCTTGAACTTAATGGTATTGGTCAACAGAGCTTGCTTTACATTTGCGTAGGCAGCTGTATTTTCATTGTTTGGAGTCGCTAGGTCGCGAAGGTAACCCTCCCAATCCATATTTGCTTGAACTACGACAATGACACCTAGTGCATTGTCCGCTTTTGCCTTTTCAAAACCTTTATTGATCCAAGCGACATTGGCTGCGTCCCGAGCTTTGTACTCCGCATCATCACCATCCGTTGGCTTATCGTTATAAGTCTTGAATGTAGGAGTTGCAACTGCTGAATTATTAGCAGACCCAGGAACATGTGGGATAATTACAGTAATACCTTTGTACGTAAACATCTGCATCTCGGGATAAGTTTTGTCACGAGTTACGGAGGTGTTTAGCGTTTTACTACCAAGGCTTATGTAATTTCCTGAGGTGCCGAAGTAAGTTGAGCGGACGAGAGCCAACCGATTATTAGGATCAAAGTTGCCTTTAACCGCACGATCACAATCTACCCATTCATTATCGCCAACTGAATAAAAAATTTGATTGGTGAATTTTTGGAAGAAATCATTCTTAATTCGAGCGTATGCAGCATCTTCGCACTTGTCGCCCTTGCCACTCATAGTGTCGCCATCAAAGAGTGTGAATCGGACGCCGCTTGAATTGATGTCAGTAATTACTGCAGGTGTCTGTGTCTGACCTTTGCTGTCGTAAGGCATATCACCAATGAGAGCGATCGAAAACTTACCAGGACGATCCAGGGCTGCATGAGCAGCAGAAGCTTTGTAAATACCGCTAAGAGCGATAGATACACCAACGAATGAGATGATGTATTTCTTGATGTTTGTATGAGTGTTGGTAATAGAAGTAAATTTCTCTACCTAAGTGAACAAAAATCAAACTCCACTCAAAATTTTAAGCAACGATATGTGAAATTAGTTTAGAACCTGGCCTGTAGGCTAGATATTCATAAGAAGGCGCGTTGAGTATCACAATATGAGCAGATGCACCGATTCCTAAGTGTCCGACGTCGGTTCTGCGAAGAGCGTCTGCACCACCTTTTGTTGCAGCAATCAGCGCTTGCTCCGGCGTAAAAAACATATCCCTCACCGCAATGGCAATAATAAAAGGCATCGATGCGATGTAGGAGGAACCTGGATTGCAATCTGTCGCGATTGCAACATTAACTCCCTTTGCAAAATATCTTCGCGCATCGGGATAGGGGGAGCGAGTTGAAAATTCTGCCCCAGGAAGTAAGGTCGCGACAGTCTGGGATGCGCCAAGGAGTTCCAACTGATTATCAGTTGCATAGGTGCAGTGATCAACTGATGCTAGTTTCATTTCTACCGCTAACTCTATTCCGCCAGTATCTCCGAGCTGATTTCCATGAAGGCGTCCAAGGAGGCCTTTAGAAGTTCCTGCGCTTAGAATTTCACGGGCTTCATCAGGTGTAAAAGCACCGCTATCGCAGAAAACGTCAATCCATTTAGAAAATGGTGCTGCAGCATCCAACATCGCGCCTTTAACGAGGTCTATATAACTTCGGCGATTATTTATATATTCGGCTGGAACTACGTGAGCGCCAAGGAACGTTGTCTCATCAGTAAATTCTTTTGCGATGCGAAGTAGTCGTGATTCAGTCTGCACATCTAAACCATACCCACTTTTGATTTCAAAAGTCGTTATTCCATGTTCTGTAAATTCGGTGATGACGTTCTCAACATGATTACGCAGTTCCTCATCGGATGCGGCACGGGTAGCCTCAACAGTTGTTTTAATTCCGCCTGCGGCGTAGCTGGTGCCATTCATTCGAGCTAGAAAATCATTTAAGCGATTTCCGGCAAAAATAGCGTGAGTATGTGAGTCAACAAAGCCAGGAATAACACTGGCTCCATCTGCATCGATTCGTTCATCCGCTGGTGGTGCGGTGTTTTTTGTACCTACCCAGCTCACTTTTCCGTCGGTGTAAATGAGCGCAGCGTTGGAGAGCGTTCCAAGCTCGAGGTCGTTGGTGACTAACTGACCAATATTTGTAATAAGGGTTGAACTCATGCGTCCTCGCGCATTGGAATCCGGACCTTACGTTCCTCCGCAACTTTTTCAGCAATTTCATAACCGGCATCGACATGTCGTATGACACCCATTCCAGGATCATTCGTCAGAACTCTATTGAGCTTCTTACCCGCTAATTTTGTTCCATCTGCAATACATACTTGCCCAGCGTGTATTGAACGCCCAATACCAACGCCACCGCCATGGTGAATAGAGACCCATGACGCACCCGATGCAGTATTAATAAGTGCGTTTAGCAGTGGCCAATCCGCAATTGCATCCGACCCATCTTTCATTGCTTCAGTTTCGCGGTATGGCGATGCAACGGATCCACAATCTAAATGATCTCGGCCGATGGCTATTGGTGCATCGACTTTGCCTTTCTTCACAAGATGATTGAAAAGCTCGCCTGCCTTATCGCGCTCGCCGTAACCTAACCAGCAGATACGCGCAGGCAACCCCTGGAATGCAACTTTTTCAGATGCCTTTGCAATCCAGCGGTGAAGTGGTTCGTTGTGAGGAAATAGCTTCAAAATTTCTTTATCAGTCCGGGCAATATCTTTTGGATTTCCAGAGAGAGCTGCCCAACGGAAAGGGCCTTTACCCTCACTAAAGAGTGGACGTATATAAGCTGGCACAAAGCCAGGGAAATCAAATGCGCGTGGATACCCATGGAGCATCGCCTCCCCGCGAATTGAATTACCGTAATCAAAAACTTCAGCGCCAGCATCCATGAAACCAACCATTGCTTCGACTTGCGTCGTCATGGATTCACGCGCCCTGCGAGTAAATTCAACTGGATCATCTTGTGCAAATTTCTGCCAATCTTCAACAGAAACTCCGATTGGAAGATATGAGAGTGGATCATGCGCAGATGTTTGATCTGTAACGATATCGATTGCAATTCCGCGTCGTAAGAACTCAGGGAAAACTTCAGCAGCATTTCCTTTAAGGCCAACGCTTAAAGGTCTGCGCTCGCGTTTTGCAGTGAGGGCTAGTTCAATTGCTTCATCCCAATTATCAGTCCATAAATCGAGGTAGCGGTGATCAACTCGGCGCTGTAATCGAGTGTGGTCAACATCAACGCAGATACACACTCCATCATTCATCGTGACAGCAAGAGGTTGGGCGCCACCCATGCCTCCCACACCACCTGTAAGAGTTAAGGTTCCTGCGAGTGTTCCACCAAATTTCTTGTTAGCAACTGCAGCAAAAGTTTCGTACGTACCTTGTAAAATTCCTTGGGTACCAATATAGATCCATGATCCAGCAGTCATCTGGCCATACATTGTTAGCCCGAGATGTTCTAAGCGCCGAAATTCTGGCCAGTTCGCCCAATCTCCGACAAGATTAGAGTTCGCAATCAATACGCGTGGCGCCCACTCATGCGTGCGAAAGACTCCGACAGGACGTCCACTTTGAACCAGCATCGTTTCATCGTTTTTAAGAGTTGTAAGTGTGCGAACGAGGGAATCGAAAGATTTCCAATCACGTGCTGCTTTTCCTGTACCACCATAGACCACAAGATCATCGGGGCGTTCAGCTACCTCTGGATCAAGATTGTTTTGCAACATACGAAGTGCGCCTTCTTGTTGCCAACCAAGAGTGGAAAGCTTGGTCCCGCGTGCAGCTCTAACTGGGCGTGCGCCTGGAAGTGTCATGCAAGGACTCCTATTTCTTTTTCAACCGATTGCAATATCTTTCGTGAAATCACTAAATCATAAGATGCTTCGATTTCAGGTGTAAGCCAACGATCTGTGCCAGGACCTTCAACTTTTGTTCGCAAGGTACGCAGCGCAGCTCCTGTTCCAGGAGAAGGCTTTAGTGGAGCACGGAAATCAATTGCGCGGCCAGAAACCATTAATTCAATTGCGATAACACGTGCCAGCGCATCAATACTTTTACGTAATTTGCGCGCAGCATGCCATCCCATCGAAACATGGTCTTCTTGCATTGCAGAGGATGGAATTGAATCTACTGATGCAGGAACAGCCAGCCGTTTCATCTCCGAAACCAGTCCTGCTTGCGTGTATTGCGCAATCATCATTCCACTATCTACGCCGGGATTATCCGCCAAAAATGGAGGCAGTCCAAAGGATCTATGTTCATCTAGCATGCGATCTGTGCGTCGCTCAGACATTGAAGCAACATCTGCAAGAGTTATTGCAACAAAATCTAAAACGTAGGCGATTGGTGCTCCATGAAAATTGCCATTGCTTCGGACTTCTCCATCCGGCAGAACAATGGGATTATCGATAACACTACGAAGTTCTCGCTGTGCGACCGACGAGGCGTGAGTCACTGTGTCTCTAGCACCGCCTGCAACCTGTGGGGCACAACGTAATGAATAAGCATCTTGTACTCGATCATCTTCCTTGCCAGCATGGGATTTAATAAGTGGTGATGTACTAAGAATTTCTCGAATATTTTTAGCTGAATCACTCTGACCAGGATGAGGTCGAATGCTGTGTAGATTTTCTGCAAAGACTTTATCTGTACCTAACAGCGCTTCGATACTCATTGCTGCAGTTATATCAACCGTTTTTAGGAGGGCAGTGGCATCATCTAGTGCCATCACCAACATGCCTGTCATTCCATCGGTACCATTAATTAGCGCTAGGCCTTCTTTTGAAGTTAGCTCGATGGGAGTTATCCCAGCCTCGCGCATTGCCGTAGCAGCATTAACAACACTTCCATCTTTACGGCGAACATCACCTTCACCCATAAGGGCAAGTGCGCATGTTGAAAGCGGAGCAAGATCTCCTGAGCATCCCAGTGAACCAAATTCTCGAACAACGGGCGTTAGATGAGCATTAAGTAAGTCTGCATATGTTTGTGCAGTTACGGGTCGCACACCAGTAAATCCACTACACATCGTCGCTAAGCGAAGTGACATCATCGCTCGAACTACTTCATCCTCAACAGGTGCACCTGAACCTGCAGCGTGTGAGCGAATCAAAGACTTTTGAAGTTGAGCTCGCATTTGTGGATCAATATGTTTTTTCGCCAGCGCGCCAAATCCTGTAGAGATTCCATAAGCAGGAACTTCAGAGGCAGCTAAATCATCAACAATTTTGCGCGAGGTACTCATCGCATCTAGTGCTGCTTGGGAAATCGCAATGTGAGCGTTCTCGCGTGCGATCGCAATTACCTCAGAAGCGGATAAGCCATGTATTCC
>CAIVOW010000076.1 GCA_903907665.1 uncultured Actinomycetes bacterium
ATCGGTTCCGAGTTCGACATTTGCATAGAGATTAAAATTTAACTCGGCCGCGACCTTTTCAAAGACCTTTGCGACGGTCTTTATCTTTGGATGGTCTGGGGCAACGCCACTGCGTACCAAGCCCCAAGGGGTTGGCAAACGTTCGATCATGTCTACCTGGAAAGTTAAATCTTCGGTTTGGGAATTCTGAAGAGCTTGCGCAGTGAAATAACCTGCGGGGCCAGCGCCAACAATTGCAATCTTGAATTGTGGCATTGGGCTCCTAACTCGCGTATATCTCTAGTTTACAGGGCAATTAATTCGTTCAACTACCTTTAACTAAATCTAATTCGCAAGGAAACCGCCATCGACTGGCATTACTACCCCCGTGATGTAATCCGAGGCTGGAGAGGAGAGGAAGAGAGCCGCACCAGTCAAATCACTTGGCTGACCCCAATGACCTAGTGGAATCCGCAAAGTTATTGAAGCAAAGCGATCTGCATCATTTTGGACAACTTTATTAATATCTGTCTTAATAAAACCTGGCGCAATTGCATTCACACGAACACCGAGTGGTGCTAACTCGTTTGAAATCCCCTTTGTTAATCCTGCGATCGCTGTTTTAGCAGCGGTGTAACTAATTACATTCTGGCCACCCAAAAAAGTCCACATAGAGCCTATGAAAATGATTTTTCCATAGCCTCTTTCTACCATCTGCTTACTCACAGCTCTAGTAATTAGAAATGGGGCGGTTAGATCAACTTCTATAGTTTCATCCCAGTGCTCGTTGCTATGTTCTAGAAAATTAGCCCGATTCACCAACCCGGAATTGTTGACGAGTATGTCAATTCGCTGCTTTTCAAGTTTTTTACACACTTCAACGGTTTGTTCACGATTCTTGAAATCACATTTGTGACTAGAAAATTTTCGACCAAATCCTGTTACAGCTCGCTCAATTTCGCTTCCTGGCTCGATCCCAGAACTAATTGTGATGATGTCAGCACCGTGTTCAGCCAAGCCACTTGCAATTGCAAAACCGATGCCAGTTCTTGCGCCAGTCACCAAGGCTGTTTTTCCAGTTAAGTCAAAATAGTTGCTAGTCATTTATCTCCAACTTCATCTCTGGGTGAATAGAGTTATCCATACAACGCAACCGTTTGCGCACCTTACTTAATCGAGCGGAGACGAGGAGATTTGAACTCCTGAAGGGTTTAACCCCTTACCTCGTTAGCAGTGAGGCGCACTCGACCGGGCTATGCGACGTCTCCAAGTGGTAGGTGCAGTTTACCTCCTCAAAGCCACTCGTCTAATCGCATGAGATGAGAGGGTTGATAGCGATTCCCTTTAAAACAGGGCAAAAGCGCTAGAGCTTTATGCTTCTAGTTGCCAGTGAAACTGTTCTGGCGACGGTTTGTGCATTTCGCTCGTCACTACCATATGTCCAAAAATCTGCTTCTTCTTGGGTGTGACCGTGATGTAAGTGACGGATAATTAGACGTTCCAACCTAACTTTCTCTTCTGGAGCCAAGTACCAACATTCCGTCAATATTGGAAAAACTCCCGCCCATGGCGGATCTTGTAAGAGTAAGTAATTGCCCTCAGTTAGAACCAATCTGGTTCCTGCTCTTACAACACCTTCAGCGCCATAAGATTCTTCAAACTCTCGGTGAAAGACTGGAAAATAAATATCTTGATCTATATTTTCTTTAACTCGCGTTAGCAAGGCTATAAAACCCAGGGCATCAAACGTATCTGGGGCTCCCTTGCGGTCACGAGAATTATGTTCGTGCAAAATTTTATTACTGAGGTGATATCCATCCATTGGTACTAAAGATGCAATCCCGGGTTCTAGATTCTTCAAAATATGATCGGTGACTGTTGATTTTCCAGCTCCAGGCTTACCAACAATTCCGAGAATGATTCGTCCTGGTTGGGTATCCAGCAAATTCTTAACTTCAGCCAGGATGCCATCCATTGATGTAATGTCAGGTTTCACGAAAGAACCTCAATTCTCATATGCGTAATATATCTGAGCTGCTTTCCCCTGTGTCAACAACTCCGATATCAATATTAAATTCGACCAAAATCTGGCCCATGCGCTTGGACTAGATATTAAATGGTCCAAAGAACTAGAACGAGCCAAGTTAAAGAGTTAGGCTTTCTAGATGAACGATAAGAAGGACGGTACGCGCTCTTACGATGCGCCTAACGCTGATGCACTAGCCGCCTTCATGAAGATTGGATGGGCGCCTTCCCCGCTTGAAGGTGTTACACAATCTCGAGCCTCATCATTTGCTGCAATGCGGCGTAAAGTTCTTTCAAAAACTTATCCAGATATCCGAATGATTATTCCCGCTGGTGTTTTTAAAGTTCGAAGCAATGACACTGACTATCGATTCCGTCCGCTATCTGCCTACGCATATTTGACCGGGATCACTGGCATAGATGCCGTACCAGATTCAGTATTAGTACTGGAACCACTGGCCGATGGTGGCCATGAGGCACTGCTATTCATTCATCCAAGAAGCCCACGCGATAGCGAAGAATTTTATCGAAACGTACGTCATGGCGAATTTTGGATTGGTCGACGAATGACGCTGGAGGAGACTCAAACGAAATTTGGGATAACTGTCCGACATATTTCTACTCTTGCAAGCTTTCTGGGGGTGGAAAAGAAGTCACTAATTATTCGCGGCGAAGATGCTCTGGTTGATTCCAAAGTTGAAGCGCGCAAGAAGAAGGAAGCCGAGTTTGCAACTTTCCTATCAGAAATGCGACTGCTCAAAGATGAGTTTGAAATAGGTGAATTGCAAAACGCAGTAAATTCAACTGCAAGAGGCTTTGCTGACATGATTAAGGTATTTAAAGCTGCCACCGAGGTTCCTAAGGGCGAACGTGTTGTTGAAGCTGCGTTTTTTGGTCGAGCCCGAGTTGAAGGAAATGAATTGGGTTATGACACTATCGCGGCCGCCGGATCACACGCCTGTGTTTTGCACTGGATAAGAAACGATGGCGCTGTTGTGCCCGGTGATCTAATTCTGATTGATGCAGGCATCGAAATGGATTCGCTCTACACGGCAGATATAACGCGTACGTTGCCGATCAATGGAAAATTTAGCGAAGCCCAACGAAAGATTTATATGTTGGTCTATGAAGCACAAAAAGCTGGGTTTGCTGCACTAAAGCCAGGTGCGGCATTTAAAGATATTAATCGGGCGTCACAAGCGGTTTTAGCTAAAGGTCTAGCGGAAATGGGCGTACTCCCTGTATCTGCCGAAGAGTCCATGAAGCCAGACGTTGGTTTGCACAGACGTTGGACAGTGCACGGAGTAAGCCACATGTTAGGTATGGATGTACATGATTGTGCGCAGGCAAGAAATGAAGAATATTCTGATGGCGTACTAAAAGCCGGAATGCTTTTGACGGTTGAACCTGGCCTCTATATCCAACCAGATGATGAACTATTTCCACCGGAGTATCGCGGTATTGGTGTTCGAATTGAAGATGACGTTCTAATTACCGAGTCGGGCTACCGAGTTCTGTCAGGCAATATTCCAAGTCATCCTGATGAGGTAGAAGTTTGGATGGCTAACTTAACTCGTTAGCTTTACGCCAATCGCGGCTGCGCCAACTCCTAAGATCAAAGTAAGTGCGAGGTAAACCCAAGCCTTTGCTCGGTGTTTATGATCAAACAAGTGATGTGTTTCAACGGCAAAGGTAGACCAGGTTGTAAATGCGCCAGCAAAACCAGTTCCGATAATCAGTGCAATGTTGCCATTTGATCTGATGGTCAATCCAAGGACGAATGATCCCACGGTATTTATGGCAAGTGTTTCAAGGGGAATAAGTGATCTATGAATCTTTTTAACTTCTTTA
>CAIVOW010000077.1 GCA_903907665.1 uncultured Actinomycetes bacterium
GCCATTATCGATAATCCGCATCTAATTCCACGTGGACATGAAGCCCGGCCAGTTCGCATAATTTGTGGTGAGCGAGCAGTTCCTGCCACAAATCAGGTATTTGATAATCAAGCGCGCACAATTGTGGTGGCTAGTAAATCAATCCCAGAATTAATCAAGACGCTAGCTAGCGAAGGATTCAACCAAGTTTTGGTGGAAGCCGGTCCAACTCTGGGATCAGCGCTACTAGCCTCTGGAAATATAGATGAACTTATTATTTACCAAGCTCCAAAATTACTCGGCGCAGGTAAAGACTTCGTCAGCGATCTAGGCATTTCAACACTCAGTGATCACATTGAACTTGAACTTATCTCTCTTGAGCAAATTAATAGTGATATCAAATCTCACTACCAAGTGAAGGGACGCTAAATGTTTACTGGACTTATTACTGAACTTGGCACTGTGCGTTCAATCCAGCGCGGTGAAAGCTCTGCTGTCTTTACTATCCAAGCTCCACAATCAGTACAGGGTTTAGCTATTGGCGATTCGATCGCAGTTAATGGCACGTGTTTGACTGTGACATCACTGATTCCTGAAACACCTGGAACACCTGAAATCCCTGATTCTTTTACCGCAGATGTAATGGTGCAGACACTCTCGCTAACTTCGTTGGGCCAGCTTGAAATCGGGTATCCAGTCAATCTCGAGCTCGCAGCACAGATGGATATGCGAATGGGTGGTCACATTGTTCAGGGCCATGTCGACGGCACGGGTACAGTGGCACAACTAGTTCCAGGTGAGAAATGGGCGCAATTCGACATAATCGCACCAGATCATTTAATGAAGTACGTCGTTGCACAGGGATCAATTGCGTTAGATGGGGTTTCACTCACCGTTGGCTCCATTGATGATGCAACAAACACCATCACCGTCTGGTTAATTCCAGAAACACTGGCAAAGACAAACTTATCTCACAAGAAAGCTGGCGACCTCATTAATGTCGAAGTAGATATCTTGGCAAAATATGTTGAGCGCCTTATTTCAAGGGGGGCTGGCCGTGTCGAATAATTTCTTAGACGCGCTAGATTTATTTAGACGCGGTGAGATGGTTATTGTCGTCGATGATCTTGATCGCGAAAACGAGGGTGATCTCATCATGTTGGCGCAACATGCAACTAGCGAAAAGACAGCGTTCATGGTTCGCCATACAACCGGAATCTTGTGTGTGGCCATTACGTCAGAGCGCGCCCATCAATTGCGGTTGCCCTATATGGTCGAGCAGAATCAAGATGTTCGTAAAACTGCATTTACAGTTTCTATCGATCTGGCCGAAGGAATTACCACCGGCGTCAGCGCGGTCGAACGCTCAGCAACAATTAGAGCAATCGCGAGTACAACATCTGGCCCAACAGATTTCATCCGCCCCGGCCATATCTATCCATTGATTGCTCATAAGGATGGACTTGCATCGCGCGGTGGACATACTGAAGCCGGCATTGCATTGGCCGAACTAACTGGTTCATATCCGGCAGCACTGCTCTCGGAAATCGTTGCTGAAGATGGATCGATGGCTCGCGGTGAAACCCTCACACAATTTGCGGCAGAACATCTCATTCCAATCATTTCGATCGCAGACATTAAGAAATACCAAGCTTCACTCCCACCTTCACCGCGCGTTGATTCATATCCACGTTATGAATTTGAGTGGGTTGATGTCCAGCTTGAGAACGGCATGTGGAGCCTTGCTACTTATCCATCGCTTAAGCATCGCGAACAAGTTGTCATGCGCTTTGGTCAAGGCGATAAAACACCACTTGTGCGTATTCACTCTGAGTGCTTTACCGGTGATGTCATTCATTCCCAGCGCTGTGATTGCGGTGAACAATTAAAGCAATCGATCGCAGCCATAGAGAAATACGGATACGGATACATAATTTATCTACGAGACCATGAAGGACGAGGAATTGGGCTGACCGAAAAGCTGAAGGCATACACCCTTCAGAATGCCGGCTTAGATACGGTGGACGCAAACGTTCAACTGGGACACTCGGTGGATTCACGTGATTGGTCTGAAGCCATGGCTATCCTAAAAAACCTCAATCTTGCAGCAATAAAATTATTAACAAATAACCCAGAAAAAGTGAAAGCTGTTAGCGATAGCAATATTGCGTGCGAGCAAGTTGCGTTAAATATTGCCCCTAATGAGTTCAATAAAAAATACCTATCCACAAAGGCAGAACGCCTTGGACATACTGGAGGAAAATAATGGCCGGTGACGCACCTCAAATCACAGTTCCACAACTGCCAAAAGCAAAAGTGGTAATTATTTCTTCGTCATGGCACATGGACATCTGCGGTGACCTAATCGCCGGCGCAACTCGAGCACTTGAAGCGGCAAAGGTGGCAGAAATTAAAACGATCTTTGTTCCCGGTTCATTTGAGATTCCCCTTGCCGCACAGAAAGCTTTTGAAAAGGGCTATGACGCGGTGGTTGCGGTGGGTCTGGTTCTTAAGGGTGAAACTCCACATTTTGATTATGTCTGCCAAGGAGTAACCCAAGGCGTTATCGATGTGCAACTTAAGTTCTCAAAGCCGATTGGCTTTGGCGTCTTGATGTGTAATGACCTTGACCAAGCGATTGCCCGTTCGGGTCGAGAAGGAAGTAGCGAAGATAAGGGTTACGACAGCGCTATTGCTGCTTTGTATTTACTTAATTTGTAAAGGGAACTTAAAGTGGGCCCAGACAGGCTCGAACTGTCGACCCACGGATTAAAAGTCCGTTGCTCTACCGGCTGAGCTATAGGCCCCA
>CAIVOW010000078.1 GCA_903907665.1 uncultured Actinomycetes bacterium
GTTCGATCTCGATGTGGTTTCCATCTTTTCTCCTTCGTTCTTTTCGGGTTCTACATTGCTCATTAGTTTGCGCCGACCTTTCGATTACCAAGAGTTCTGGCTGTTGCAAACAGCGCAATGACGATAACTAGCAAAACCAAAATTCCCGCCCATGCCCTCGTGATTGCTTCAGGAGTTCCGGCTGAGAAAGATTGCCAAACATAGTTTGGAAGAGATCCCATCGAGCCACTGAACATGTTGTAATTCTTCGCACCACTTCCACCAGTAAGCAAAAGAATCGGCGCAGTCTCTCCAGCAACACGTGCAACTCCCAAGATCATTGCTGTGATTAACCCGCTTCGTGCTGCAGGTACGACAACAATCGCAACCGAGCGCCACTGTGTTCCACCGAGCGCCAACCCCGCTTCACGAAGATCTCCAGGAATGAGCTTTAAAACTTCTTGGGAGGTACGAGCGACAGTAGGAATCATCAAAATAGCTAATGCTAACGATCCTTGAATTCCATTCACAGTCTTGGTGAGAGGTACCAAAATAGCGGCATAAATAAATAGACCAGCCACAATTGAAGGCACGCCAGACATGGCTTGCACTAGAAATTCGATAGGACGAGTGAATCGGCCACGAATCTCTGTTAAGTAAATCGCAGTCAATATTCCGATAGGCACGCTAATCACCATTGCGAAAATCACTAGAAGGAACGTTCCAACGATTGCGTGAACGATTCCACCTTGGCTAATCGGATCAGTAAAAGAATTAGAGCGCATATCGGTTGTGAAGAGCGATAGGTGCAAGCCTTTGTGCCCTCTAATCCACACTGTTACCAAAATGCTGACTATCGGAGTCACTGCAGCAGCAATTGCCATTGTCACTAGGCCTTTGAAGAGGCTATCAATGGCGGCTGGTCTTCCAGCTTTAACAAAGTTAACAATAAATTCAAGGGTTAAGTAAGCGAGGAAGAAAATTGCAAAGTAGGCAAGCTTGCCTTTCAAAGGCGTTACCGCAACAACTGCGAATGAGAGAAGAATTGCACTTGCAAGAACCAACCCAGTGTTTAGGCGATCGCGAGGAGTTGCACTCCAGGGTTTACGAGGAGTGGCCTGCGGTACTGGACTTATATTTGACATTAGCGGCCACTTTTTCCGGTGCGGCTAACGATTAAATTAGCTAATGAATTCACTATGAGTGTCAGAATAAAAAGCACTAACCCAGAAGCCATTAAAGCCTTTATTTCATAAGGACTTGCTTCACCAAACTTGAGGAGAATCATCGAGGCTACATTTCCACCAGCGCTAAAGAGAATATGCCAGTTGACCTGATAAACAATATTTAAGACAGTGTAGACGGCTACGGTTTCACCCATCGCGCGACCCAGACCCAGCATTACGCCACCGACAATGCCAGAACGTGCATAAGGAAATGCGACTGCACGCAGCATTGCAAAGCGAGTACCACCAAGTGCGTATGCGGCTTGAATGCGATCAAGTGGTGTCTGCGAAAAGATTTCGCGAGAAATCGATGTGACGATTGGAATAATCATGATTGCAAGCACAAGGCCCGCAATAAAGGGAGAACGATTTACATATGGCGCATCAAGTTTAAAAAATGGAACCCAACCAAAATATTTATGAAGTAACTTCGCCCAATACTCTGCTGATCCTTCAAGAACGAAGAATCCCCAAAGTCCGAATAGAACGGATGGGAAAGCTGCCATTAAATCAATTGCCGTTACCATAATCTTTTTAATTGAACTTGGCGCATAAAAAGTTAAGTAAATTGCAGCCCCAACACTGATAGGAACACCAACCAACACAGCAATAAATGCCAGAATCAAAGTTCCAACGAGCATTGCAGCAATTCCAAAATGAGAATTGGCGATATCTACTTTTCCTGAATCAGATACAACAGCTTGCCAGCTACTAGATGTTAAGAAGTGAAGACCTTGTTGGCGAAAAGTATCGAATCCGTTGTAGAGAAGAAAAGCTAGGATTAATCCAAGAATTAATAAAGAAGATAATCCTCCGCTAGTTACGACCGCACGGAATACGCGATCAGAAAAGCGCGGCCTAGTGGTGATTACCCGCTTCTCTGGAAGCGCAGGACTCTCGATTAATTGGGAACTCACCTGCAGATACTCCCCTTAAATGGGGGTTAGTAGTTGGCTCATTAGTTAACAGAAGGTGAACGAATGGTGAAATCAAGGCACCCTGCCTTAGGGTGGGCCCATGGCTACCGAACTCCCAAACCTCATCTGGGTCGACTGCGAAATGACGGGTTTAAGTATCGAAAACGATGCCCTGGTCGAGATAGCTGTCCTCGTTACTGATTCCCAATTAAATGTCCTAGGTGAAGGCGTTGACCTAGTCATCAAGGCCAGCCAAGAGAAAATCGATGGCATGAACGACTTCGTGCGTGAAATGCATACTGCCTCGGGGCTCATCACTGAAATCCCCAATGGTGTCTCACTTGAGGAAGCCTCAGCCCAGATTCTTGAATACCTCAATAAGTACGCGCCGGGTTCGGGTAAATCTCCACTTGCCGGAAACTCTGTCTATGTAGATCGCCTCTTCATTGCTCGAGACCTTCCCGAGATCCATGCATACCTTCACTACAGAACCGTGGACGTCTCATCCATCAAGGAGCTGGCTCGCAGATGGCATCCTCGCGCCTACTTTGCCGCGCCTAAGAAGACCGGCAACCACCGCGCGCTTGGAGATATCCGCGACTCCATCGATGAATTGGACTATTACCGCTCACAGATTTTCGTTCCTTCGACCTAATACTTTCCCGTACAATTAGAAATTCCAGTGCACGAATAAACATGGTGGTCGTAGCTCAGCTGGTAGAGCATCCGGTTGTGGTCCGGAATGTCGCGGGTTCGAGCCCCGTCGATCACCCCAATTTTTTACATCTTATTAATAAGTATTAATAAGTTTTTAAAGTGAAAAACGGCTAGAGCCTGTACCAACCTACAAGGGAGTTGCACATGCCCCATATGATTTTTGACGTCGTTATTGAGATTCCAGCAGGTAGCCGTAATAAATACGAAATCGATCACAAAACTGGTGAAATTCGTTTGGACCGGATGCTATTTACTTCAACTCGTTACCCATATGACTATGGCTTCGTAAAGAATAGCCTTTCACTAGATGGTGATCCGTTGGATGCACTAGTACTTCTTGATGAACCAACATTTCCCGGATGTGTAGTGAGCTGTCGTGTTGTCGGCATGTATCACATGCAGGATGAGGCTGGTGGAGATGACAAGCTTCTATGCGTTGCAGCAGGAGATATTCGTAAAAATGACTTACAGGATTTAGCTGATGTTGCAGAATATGACCTTAATGAAATCAGCCACTTCTTCCAGGTATACAAAGCTCTAGAGCCTGGAAAGAAAGTCTTCGGTGGCGAATGGGTCAATCATTTGGCTGCAGAGGAAGAAATTAATCTCAGCTACGCGCGCTTTAAAGATTCGCACTAACTCTTATTCTCTCTTATTCTCTGTGACTGGCTTGATTTGTGATTGATGGATCTGGGTCATTTCCCGCTTTCCAGCCGCCATTTTCCGCATAAAAAAGCGAGGTTCAGAGGCGCTTTAGTTCATTTTCGCAGAACCCGCTATCGCTGATAGGGTCTGCACCGCAGTAAAACTTTGGGTTGTTAGCTCAGTTGGTAGAGCAAGTGACTCTTAATCACTGGGTCGGGGGTTCGAGTCCCTCA
>CAIVOW010000079.1 GCA_903907665.1 uncultured Actinomycetes bacterium
AGCCTTCTTGGCTTGCTTCATTGCGTCATCGGCATAAACCGCGATAAAAGCATTTAGCTTTGGATTAAATTCTTCGATACTATCCAGGCAGATCTTGGTTAGTTCTACTGGAGAAACTTCCTTCTTTTTGAGTAATTTACTTACTTGTGAAATCGAAAGTTGATGTAATTCTTTGCTCATTTTTTATCATCCAATGGCGAAGTAAAAATATTGGCAATATCGCTGCTAATAAGGGTTGATTCATCCACCTTGGCGCGATAGGAGTTCAAGTAATCCCAATACTGCTTTAACTTGGGCAGATTACTTTTATCGATTTCCGGAAAGTTCTCAAGATCCATGGTGCTCCTTATTGGGACTGGTAAGTACTGATAACCACTGGTAATTACTCGCACATCATATGACTGAAGGGGCTGGCTTTTATAAGCCAACCCCTTCATTTTAATCCGTTTCCTGCTAGTCCATCAAGGCAGGATTGTGTGGAACCCACCTGCTGTGCTTGGAACGATTGAGATACAAGAAGTAGTAAGCCATCGAGACAATAATGATGATCAAAATAATCTTCAAATCACCTGTCTTCTGCTTAGTAAGAGTCAAGCCAACTCCAAGGATTGTAATAATTGGAGGAATAGGCCAGAACATCATCTTGAATGGGCGGTCTGCATCCTTATTCTTGACCCGGCTTACAAGTGCTGCAATTGCAATCAGCGCATAAAGAATGATGATCAGAACCGCAGTAAATGTTACTGTCGAAATCAAGGAAGACTTAAGGCAGAAGATGGTTGAGATTGCACCGATAACGAGAGTTGCAGTCCATGGTGAGCGGAACTTTGGATGTACTTTTCCAAGGAATTCGTTAACAGGATTTGGCCATGCCTTATCGCGTCCACTTGCCCAAAGAACTCGAGCGAACTGCAAAGTAATAGCAAGGGTTGCATTTACAATGGCGAATAGTGCGCCAACCAAAACTGCTTGACCAGCACCCTTACCGAGTGCAGAAGTAACAGAGTCAGTAAATGGCGTTGCGCTAGCTAAGTAAGCTCCCAAATCGCGCGTGCCGAAAAGACCGAATGTGAATGCAGTCAATTCAAGAACAACACCTACGAGTGCTGAGTACATAACCGCGCGACCAACGCTACGGGCGCTGCCCTTTACTTCTTCGGAGAAGTTAATGGCGCTGTCATAACCATTTACAGAGAAGAGAGATGAGGCGATTGCTGCGACGATAGCCGCTCCCGCAACAGAACTCATTTTGCCATCTTGAAGCATGGTTGGGTGAGTAAGAATAGAAAGAGGTTGATTCAAGTGGACAAGACCTACGCCGATGATCAACGCCAACACAATACCTTCAATAACTAGGCAGACAGTTACGATGATTGCGCTCAAGTGAATTCTAAGAACAGCCAGAATCGTAATGATTGCCATACCGATTGCTGAAGAAGAATTGACTGGAATTGAAGCATTGAGTGAATGTAGGTATGTGCCGATTCCAAGTGCAAGGGTTGCCGGAATGAAGATTCCTTGGAGGACGTAGTCAATCATTGCGAGGAACCCAATTGGGCGCCCAAGAACTTTATTGACAATATAGAAAAGACCTCCAGCAGTTGGATACATAGAACCCAGTTCTGCCATGCTCATTGCGACCGTTATCGCGATGATGCATCCAATTGTGAATGCCCAAACGCCAGCGGTTCCTGATAAGACAAGTACTGCTCCTGCTGTAACAAGGAGTGAAGCCATAGGAGTTATGTCGCTCAAAGCAAGTGACAAAAGACCTTTAAATCCCAGGCCACGCTCTAGGTTTCCCTTTTGTGAATCTGACATTAGAACCTTCCCTTTCTCGAAAGATTAACTAAATGGTAAGTGCTAGCACTGGCCATTTTCGGGATTTTCAAAGGTA
>CAIVOW010000080.1 GCA_903907665.1 uncultured Actinomycetes bacterium
CCCTTACCTCTCGGGCCCAAAAAGCCTGCTGGAGGATTCGCATAGCGGCCGAGTGCGCACGCTTGGAAAGCGTGTAAAGGGCAACCTTTCGAGGGTTCAAATCCCTCATCCTCCGCTGCTTTCACTCTCACTGTGGATAACCAATAAGGCCTGTCGGGAGTTTTTGTCATCCTGGCCACATGACCACATTCAAATCATTCAAATCATTCAAATCTTTCAAAAGCCCGTTCTTTATTCTTTCGCTGATACTTATCAATCTCTTAACCTCTTCGCCTTTTTCTGCAGCTGCGTCTCCACTTACTAAGTGCAATATCAAATTGGATAACCCTCATTATTCAAAGTCAGTAGAAATTAGAAAAAGCCTCAAGGCGATAAAAGTTAATGCCCGATCTCGGTGCAATCGGCAGATGACTAACCTTGTATTAACGGTTGAAATTCACAAACTTGGTTTTCTGAGGGATTACAAGGTTGCCAGTAGTGAAATAAGGGTCGAGGGCCCAATATTTCCGAACACGGTTATCAAGAATCAAGGAACCTACGTGGAGTGTAAAAACTCGAAATCTTCGAAATATTACGGAGAAGCATACGCTTCCGCCTTTATAAAAGGTGAGCGTGTGAAAACTCTTCATGTTTTGACAGAAAAAACCATCACCGCGAATTGCGGTAATTAGCGTAGAATTCAGGCATGAGTTCGAGCGGTGAAAGTGAATTAATAGCTGACCAAAAGTGGGATGACGCTTATTTTTCTCTCATCATAGAACTTCGAACTAAGAATTCTCACCGTTATCTAGAGCAAACCGAACTTTTGCTTCACAAGAAAAGTATTGAGTTAGAAATTAGTGGGTACTCGGTTAAGTACACACTAGACAGAACCGGGTGTTACTTTGATGCGACTAATTCAGACAAGGGAATAGGAAAAGGTGAGTGGAATCGATTCGGTTGGGGTAAAAAGGCAAAAAGAAAAGCCCTGCCTGATTTCTTTGCGAAAACCGAAGCCAATATCTTGATGCCGGAAGAGCTTTAAAACTTCTTAGATTTCGACACCTACGAATTTGGTTCATAGGAACTCGTGAATTCCATCAAATCCTCGAGGCCAAATAAACTCTGAAAAAGCCGATGCTTTTTGAGGTAGTAATGCTGAATTGCCTTTTATGACCCGTTTACCTAAAAAAACGGGGAATTACCCAGGTTGAAGAGGGTAAATTCAACAGTCTCCAGTGCGAAAAATATTTACTCCGCCCATTCGAAGTATTCGAAGTATTCGAAGTATTTGAAGTATTCAAAGTATTCAAAGTATTCAAAGTATTCTTCGACCGGAGGATTCGCATAGTGGCCGAGTGCGCGCGTCTCGAACACGCGTAGATGAAAGTCTCGAGGGTTCAAATCCCTCATCCTCCGCTCGTTTTACTCGCTACGGCTGAATCACTCATTGATTTATTCGCTCATTTACCTGGAACCACTGCCTGATGCAGAATCCACAACTCTGGACATCCTCCGCTCGTTTTACTCGCCCATTTACCTGTGAAGTGTTTGGTTATTCGCGTAACTGTAACTCCAGAACGCAATCGTAAAATCGCACAAAGTGCGCTGGACTAAGTTAATCGGGTATCGTTGGCAGGTTATGTCGAGCCCATCCTTTGCCGAAGAGTTACGCAGTCGCGACGATAAATCGCTAGCTGAGCTCTTTGCAGCGCGCCCAGATTTACTCTCCCCTGTTCCTTCAGATCTTTCCGCTCTTGCTGCTCGTGCAAATTCGACACCCAGTTTGCAGCGCGCCAGAGATAACCTCACACAATGGCAATTTGATGTGTTGACCGCCATGACAATTTTGGAAGAACCTTTTAGCCAAATTGAAGTACTACAACTCGTAGGCAAAGAAGCGCTCAAGACTTTGGAACTGCTCTGGACTCGCGGATTTATCTATAAAGACTCTGAGAAGTATCGGATACCTTCAAGTGTTAGGTCAGTACTAGGAGAATTTCCAGCAGGGCTTGGGCCAATCGCTACAACCAAGATTAATCTCAAGGAATTAAAGAACGCCCCAGAAGGTGCAGTTCAATTACTTGAGCGCATGGCATGGGGACCACCGCGTGGCCAAGTTGCTGATGTAAAGAAAGCCAATGCAAACATTAAATGGTTACTGGACAATAAATTTCTTGTGGCAGTAGATTCACAAAATGTTTTGATGCCGCGCGAAGTTGGGCTTCATCTTCGCGGTGGGAAAATATTTAAAGAGCTCATTCCAAATAAACCAACGCTAGTAGGACTTAAGCGAGGCCAAAAAAGCGTAGACCAGGCAGCGATTGCAAATATTTCTACCTTTATCAGGTGGGCCGAAGAGCTTGCTCATAACTGGTCTGATGAACCACCTACCGCCCTGCGCTCTGGTGGGCTTGGAGTTCGCGACTTGAAGGCGACCTCTGAACATTTAGGAGTAAGCGAAGATTGTGCGGCCTTTGTCGCCGAGATTCTCTACTTAGCAGGACTAATAGTGATCGATACCGACGATCAAATACTGCCAACTGCGGCATTTGATGCTTGGCTCAGCCGTGAGCCGGAAGAGCGCTGGCATAACCTCGTAACTTTGTGGTTACAAACATCCCGGGTCGCAGGGCTTATCGGAAAAGCTGATGGCAAAAACGTTGCCGCACTTGGACCAGAATTAGATCGCTCAATAATTGCGCCACTTAAAAAAATTACGCTCAATGTTTTGCAAGAAAATCTTGAACTAGATCCTGACGCTGACTCACTTGCAACATTGATCACGTGGTTGACCCCAACTCGCTCTAATCGTGAATATATTCAATGGATATTGCGTGAAGCAGAATGGCTTGGAATAACCGGACAAGGCGCACTTTCTTCGTTTGGCAAAGCGCTACTAGCCGACGATGAACTGAGTGAACAAAAACTTGGAGTTAAGGCTGCGCTTCCATCGCCGGTCGATCACATTCTTATTCAGGCTGATAACAGCGCCGTTGCCCCTGGTCCACTGACTGTTGAGTTAGCTAATGCAATTGGAACAATTGCCGATATCGAAAGTCGTGGTGGTGCAACTGTTTATAGATTTAGTGAAGGCTCGATAAGGCGCGGACTTGATCATGGCCAAACAGGTGATCAAATAAAAGATTTCCTTAAAAAAGTTTCAAAAACCCCTGTCCCGCAACCACTTGAGTATCTGATTAATGATGTCTCAAAACGCCATGGACGACTGCGGGTAGGAGTAGGTAGGGCCTATATTCGATGTGAAGATGAAGGACTTATCCAACAAATCGTGCATGATAAAAAGCTTGAAGATATCCATATTCGCAAACTTGCGCCACAGGTTTTAATTTCTGATACCGATCTTCACGATTTAGTAAATGCGCTTCGCGATGCAGGTTATTTACCCGCTATTGAAAATGAAACTGGAATCCTTGTTTCAGCTCCAGCAATTCGCCGTGCTAAGTCACGACCAAAACCTCCTCGAGTTATTGGAGACCCTACTTCTCCAACACCAGCACTCATTACAGCTGCAGTTAAAGCCCTTAGAGCTGGAGATAAGGCAACGTCCAATAAACCGCGAACAGTTCCCCGTACTACCGCTAATGAAACTCTGGACATCCTTAATCAATATATTGAGGAGCAAGCCAGCCTCACTATTGGTTATGCCGACAACAACGGCGGGGTGACCCAAAAGTTGATAGACCCAATCTCCATCTCGCTGGGAACACTCGTTGCACGTGATCACGGCACCGGAGAGATTGCGTACTTCAGAATCCCGCGTATTACTGGCGTCGCGCCAGCGGCGAAATAGGGCAGACTTAACCCATGACATTTCTAGCTGAACTCCAGGAACTAGTTGAATGCCAATCTCCTACCGAAGATCTAGATTCGTGTGTTCAAGTCATAAATCTTGCGACAGAAATTGTTAATAAAAATCTTTCAACACCGGCCAAGATCATGACCGAACAGGGCCGCCCAGTCTTGTGGTGGGGAAGTGAAAATCCAAAGGTTGTTTTGCTAACGCACCTAGATACCGTATGGCCGAAAGATAGCTATCTCCCCCTTTGGAAAATTGATGGCGATAAAGTTTTTGGGCCTGGAACTTTTGATATGAAAGCTGGTTTCTTACAAGCTGTTTATGCGCTGAAAAATATTGATGGCGCTGACAAAAGTGTTGCACTGATTGCCACTACCGATGAAGAGGTTGGAAGTCAGACTTCGCGTTCCCTGATTGAGCGAGTGTCAAAGAGCGCTGCTGCTGTACTTGTCTTTGAAGCATCCCTAGATGGCAAAGTAAAAACTGGCCGTAAAGGTACATCGATGTATCACATCACCGTGCACGGACGAGCTTCTCATGCCGGGCTTGATCCAGAAAAAGGAATAAACGCCTCAGTTGAAATTGCACATGTAGTGCTCCAAATGACGGGGCTAGAAAATAAGGAATTTGGAACAACAGTTGTCCCGACCACGCTGCACTCGGGAACCGTGACAAACACAGTTCCAGCTCTTGCGGGTTTAGATATTGATGCTCGTTCATTCACTATGGCAGAACTTCAGCGAATTGATGCAGCCATAAAATCACTCTCTCCCAAGCATCCAGAGGCTCGCATAGAAGTGACAGGTGGAATAAATCGACCGCCTTTAGAGTTACAGTCAACAGCAGTTTTATATGAAAAGTTAGAAAAAGTTGCAAAAGAAATTGGGATGGCACCTATTGGCTGCGCCGCAGTCGGAGGCGCCAGTGATGGCAATTTAGCCGCAGCGACAGGCGTTGAAGTCCTAGATGGACTTGGCGCAGTTGGAGATGGAGCACACGCTCCACACGAACACATATTGGCCTCTTCAATCCCAGCACGAATCCAATTAACCGAGAGCTTTATTAAGGAACTTATCCGTGACTGATGGACCTCTGATTGTTCAGAGCGATAAAACACTTCTTCTTGATATTGATCATCCGCTCTCCGATGATTGTCGCCGAGAAATTGCACCTTTCGCTGAGTTAGAAAAATCTCCAGAGCATATTCATACCTATCGACTTACCTCCCTTGGGTTGTGGAATGCACGAGCTGCCGGACATGATGCAGAAGCCGTAATTGATACTCTTCTTAAGTACTCTCGATTTGCGGTCCCACATGCGCTTCTCGTTGATGTCGCAGAGACAATGTCGAGGTATGGGCGCCTTCGCCTTGAAGCCCATCCTGTTCATGGTTTGGTTTTGGTTTCAAATGATCCTGCAGTTCTCAAAGAAGTAACCCGCGGCAAAAAGATTGCGCCGATGCTTGGGCTGCCTCTCGATGAAGAAACCATTGTTGTTCATCCAGGACAGCGCGGCTTTCTCAAGCAGGCGCTACTTAAACTTGGTTGGCCAGCTGAAGACTTTGCTGGATATGTTGATGGCGAAGCACACGAGATTTCACTTAATCAAGATGGTTGGTCGATTCGCAAATATCAAGAGCTAGCTGCTGAAGGGTTTTGGCATGGCGGCTCTGGTGTAGTTGTGCTTCCATGTGGCGCAGGTAAAACAATTGTTGGAGCTGCAGCAATGGCGCTAGCTAAAGCTACAACTCTAATTTTGGTGACAAATACTGTTGCTGCGCGGCAGTGGCGAGATGAACTATTGAAGCGAACTTCCTTGCATGAAGATGAAATAGGCGAATATTCAGGCGCGAAAAAAGAAATTCGGCCAGTCACGATTGCGACTTATCAAGTGATGACAACTCGCAAACAAGGAATTTATGCTCACCTTGATCTCTTTGATGCGATTGACTGGGGACTAATTATTTATGATGAAGTACATCTTCTTCCGGCCCCAATTTTTCGTTTTACAGCAGACATTCAATCGCGTCGCAGACTTGGCTTAACTGCAACTCTCGTTCGTGAAGATGGTATGGAAGGTGAAGTCTTCTCTCTTATCGGACCAAAACGCTATGACGTACCTTGGCGAGAAATTGAATCTCAGGGCTACATTGCACCAGCAGATTGCGTAGAAGTTCGCATTAATCTGACAGAAGCTGAGCGGATGAGCTATGCAACTGCTGAACAAGAAGATCGATATCGCTTCTGCTCAACCACCCTCACAAAGCACAACGTTGCCGTAGCACTTGCAAAGAAGCACGCAAATGATCAAGTTCTTGTTATCGGTCAATATTTAGATCAACTAGATGCGCTAGGTGTAAGTCTTGGTGCCCCCGTTATCAAAGGCGAGACACCAGTCAAAGAACGTGAACGCTTATTTGATCTTTATCGCAAAGGTGAAATCAAATGTCTCGTTGTGTCAAAGGTTGCTAACTTCTCGATTGATCTTCCTGATGCAACTATTGCAATTCAGGTATCTGGAACTTTTGGTTCACGCCAAGAAGAAGCTCAGCGCCTAGGTCGCATTCTGCGCCCGAAAGCAGATGGTCGAAGTGCGCGCTTTTATTCATTGGTTGCACGCGATACGGTCGATCAAGATTTCGCTCAGAATCGTCAACGCTTTCTTGCCGAGCAGGGTTACGCCTACCGGATTATTGACGCTGACGAAGTGCTTTCTTAAACCGCTCCGGATCTACTTTCCAGAAATCATGTGGTTGGCCATTGATATAGGTGACCGGTACCTGCTCGCCAAATGCACGCTCTAATTGCGGATCTGCGTCAATCAAAATAACCTCAATCTCGAAGGGTTCTTCATCCCTTAACTCTTTCTGCAGCTTTTCTAAGGTTTCTAAGGCAATATCGCACAGGTGGCACCCGCTGCGAGAATAGAGGTCGACCTTGGTCATGCTGAAAGCCTATAAGATTTTGGGCATGCGCTTCTCCACTAAATTGGTGGCACCTGCCGGATTTGCCGCAATTCTTATTGCCGCAACTCTTACAACAATTGCGCCTACCCAAGCACTAGGTTTTGATTCAGCTCCCGCCGGATGGGCATACACCTACGCAAGTCATTCTTCAGCTTCAATTACAAAGCAACCAATTCTTAACGAAAAGCATGCAAACGCTAAAAGTAATTTCATTATTACGTATACCGGAGTACCTGAAATCGAAATGCCCGCGATACAAGCAGCGCTGGACGCATGGTCATATCAATACACATCAACAACTCCGATTCATGTTGAAGCTTCCTTCACTCGCCAGGGCTCTAACGGAGTTCTTGCATCCGCAACTCCTGCTAAATATTTCCGAGGATTTAAGGGTGCACCTGATCCTGAACTTTGGTATCCATCTGCAATGGCAAATGCACTTGCTGGAAAAGATTTAGATCCAGTTAATCCTGAAATTATTATTCGTATTAATTCGACGATGGCTTCTCAGTTCTATATTGGAACTGATGGCGATTGTCCTTCTGGCCAATATGATCTTGAATCAATAATCTTGCATGAAGCTGGCCATGGATTAGGTTTTCTATCCAATGATTCTTATGACACTTCATTTGGTTATGGATCGATAGACCAACCAACACCTTTTGATGCTTACTCCCAACTTCCAGATGGCCGCAGACTTATGGATTTGCCATCTCCATCAGTAGAACTTGGCAAGGCCCTAAGTGACACTCTTGTGTGGTCTGGTAAGAATGGAATAGCAGCTAATAATGGTGTGAAGCCAAAGCTATACACGCCAACTCCGTATCAACAAGGTTCTTCAGTTAGCCATTTGGATGAAGATACTTTCTCGGCTAGCGTAGTGAATTCAGTTATGTCTCCAAGCCTTAGCGCCGGTGAAGTGTTCCATGAACCTGGCCCACTAGCACTTGCCATGATGGCCGATATGTTCTTGAAGCCGCCAGCTGGAATTCCAACTGGAATTCCAACAGTAGTCCGAAATGTTAAAGCGCTCATTGGAGACAAGAGCGCAATTATTACTTTTGATCCACCAGTAAATTCGCGAACTTCCCAAGTATCTTCCTATGCAGTAAAAGTGAATCAAACTGGGGTCGTCATTAAAGCGGTATCAAGCCCAATCATTATTGCTGGACTAAAAAATGGCAGCAACTATTCTTTTTCTGTTACGGCTTCCAATGCGCTTGGCACTTCCGATGTTGCTACTACGAATGCCATCATGCCTAAAGCAGCGTGGAAATCTACTGTTATCGACGCAGTCGACGCAGAGCATTTAGTAACTGGCACCGTGCTTGGGAAGCAATACATCGCATATAGCGACTCTAAATCTGGGGATTTGAAATTTGCTGTTTTAAACGGAACGTCGTGGACAAAATCGACAATCGATGGAAATAGCACATCGAGTGGCCGCACCAAGGACAAGGTATCGGGCTATATCTCATCGTGCGTAGAGAAGAATGGGAAGAATGAAACTCTTCATCTCTTTTATGGCGATCTGACCGAGAAAGATTTACGTCACGCTTCATATAACGGCAAAACGTGGAGTTTTGAAACGGTAGATGGCAATGGGCCCACTATCAATGACTACAAAGATTCGGCACGAGTTCGTACCTCTAGTGATGTCAGCGTCTCAAGCACCTGCGCTTATACCCCTGCGGGCTTACAAGTTTTCTATCGCGATGACTCACAAGGAATTCTCCTCGGTGCTTCTCGCGTTAACGGTAAATGGAATTATGAATTAGTAGACGGTGATAAGGACACAAGTGGTCGCACTACAGGAGATGTGGGATTCCATCTTGCATCGGTGGCAATTGGAAATACTGTCTATCTTTCATACGATTCAGTTCTCGCAATAAATCAAGATAAAGCAGCAACGCGTGGGGAAGTAAAACAAGCTGTTCGCTCAACAATTTATCCAGAGGATTGGGTTTATTCAACAATACAAGCGAGTGCTAATGGAATTGCTGTTGCAGGATTCGATGTAGCCGCCTTACCCACATCGGGTATAGCTGGCAAGGTTTCAAACGCATGGATGGCTGCAAGTGGAATTGCAATACCGGATGCAGATCAAATTCAATGGAATTCAAACGGCGGAGCTATCCAATCTGTAACTCCAGATGCCTTTGGTACACCCGCATCGCCACTTGCGCTTAGTTCTACTGCAATTCTCTTTGGATGCAATGGTCGCTTGTGTTCAATTAATAAAGCTGATCAGACCATCGACCTAGTTTCCGCAGGAGACTTCACCACGAGCGAACAGGTAGCTTGGATTACTATCGCAGGCAAGAAATATGCCCTGGCTGGCGTTGGTGGAAAATTAACGCTATTTAAAAGTCTTTAATTACTTTATAACAGCTAAGGCGTAACCTGTTGGATGCGAGATAAGAGCAATAATTCCTATTGTCTTCTCCCATGCAAAGTCCACAATTTCTCCGGCGCTCACATATGCGGCAAGAATAGTTTGGGCTTTTTTGTCATAGCGAAGAAGAACGTGCGAATTAGGTTTAGGTTTCCAACTAGGTAAACCTTTGATTGGCGCAGATGTCACAAAAGATTTCCAGAGTGAGAGAGTCGTTTGCAGCTGCTTTACTCCTGAGTTACTTACTGGTTTAACTGATGAAATTCGTGGATCGCTAAAAACTCCATCGCCATCCATCGTGATACTAAATTTATCGAAGGCGTTTGGAGCTATGGCCCCGCCTACCGTAATGACGCCGGCTTTGATTGAGATGGAATCTGGATTGATAACTCTTCCCATGCTTCGTGAAAAACTCTTAATGAGCGCACCTTTAGCGCTTACTTTCCAAATATCTAACTGCGTAAGGGCCGCCAGGGCTGTGGATGTTTCTGGTTGGACTCCAGATGGATTAAGAGCATCTGTAGGCAACGGGGTTGGAGTTGGTGGTTCTGGAGTTACGGCCGAGGCCCCAACTACCCAAATAACATTCGCATTTTCTTTCACCATAGCAGTAGCTATGTCATCACCTGCGCCACCAAGATGCAGGTTCCACTGATTTATTTGCCCACTCTTATCGAACGCAGAGATATATCCATCTCCCGCGCTTGTTCCAGCAACAATGAGGGATGTAGGAGTTGTTACTAACGATGTTAATTGATCATTTGGATCGCTCGAGAGTTGAATCTGAGCAGATTCCTTCAACGAAACCATTTTAATTTTAGAAGCTGCCTGTGCGGTTGAAGTTGTGAGCAGTAGAAATGATCCAAAAAATGCAATGACGATTTTTCCCTTCAAGCTAACTCCTGTGAGCGCTTTGCGGATGCCGCCATAGCTGCTTCGACCATTGCAGTTAGTCCCTTTTCTTCAAATGTAGTTAGTGCTGCAAATGTAGTGCCATTAGGGCTTGTTACATTTTCACGAAGTTCCTTCGCTGATTTACCGGACTCAGCAAGCATGCCCGAGGCTCCAATAATTGTTTGTACAGTCAACTGTGTTGCAATCTCCTCGGTAAGCCCTAGCTTCATTCCACCCGCAACCATCGCCTCAACAAAGGCAAAGAAATACGCAGGACCAGAACCACTTGTTGCCGTTACTGCAGCTTGTAAATCTTCTGGAACTTCGACGACAAGTCCACTTGCCTTAAGGAAATTATGAACAAAAGCAGACTGCTCCTTGGTGACGTTCTTACCCAGAGAAATTCCGGCAGCGCCCTTTCCGATAAATGTAGGCGTATTTGGCATTACTCGAATAACCGCAACTTCTGAACCGAGAATCTCTGCGATTCCCGCTATGGTCTTACCCGCGGCAACTGAAACGATAACGTTGCCAGGCTTGAGGCTCTCTTTTATCTCCTCGCATAATGCGGCCACATCCTTTGGTTTCACACAAAGCAGAACAACGTCAGATTGTGTGACCTCTGCAAGGCTCTTGTGGGCGATTGCATAGCGCTCTGAGATTACTTTTGCTCGTTCTTCACTTCGTTGGGCAAAGATCACATCGGATTTCGGAGTGCCAGCAGCGAGCAAGCCGGCAAGAAGAGCTTCTCCCATATTTCCAACACCAATAATCCCAACAGTAGTTCTCATGGGATAACTCTACCGAATGTGCTTTATTTACGATTTAGCCCTACCCTTTAACACTATGCCTGAGGTTAATCCACATTTTGCGCGCGACTGGGTCGAGTTTTCAAACCCCACTCAGCCTGAAGACATTTTTCGCTGCGATTTAACCTGGCTAACCTCGTATTGGAATTGCATCTACGGAAATGGTTGTTGTGGAATTGATGCAGATAAACCTGATGCTGGATGTTGCTCTGACGGTGCCTATTACTCAGATAGCGATGATGAGGCACGAACTCTAAAAGTTGCTGAACGCTTAACGCCTGAAATGTGGCAGTTCTATGACGAAGCTCGACCAAAGAAAATAGGTGGAGCTCTGCGAGTATCTGAGGTAGGTCTAGACAAAGATCGCAAAACTCGGATGGTTGAAGCATCGTGTATTTTCTTAAACCGGAAGGGTTATACCGCTCCTGGTTTCACTGGAGATTTTGGTTGCGTGTTACATCATTTAGCGCAAAAAGAAGATATTCATTTCGTTGAGACAAAACCTGATGTTTGTTGGCAGTTACCGATTCGTCGTAGTTTTGAAACACGCGAATTTGGTGAGCGAGAAATTCATGTAACTGTTATCGGTGAATATGAACGCCTTGCGTGGGGCGATGGTGGCTCTGATTTCAGTTGGTATTGCACCGGAAATACTGAAGCTCACAATGGAGCTGAACCCGTATATGTCTCTAACCGCATGGAATTAATCGCCATGATGGGTGAAGAGGCCTATGACATTCTTGTTACTCACTGCGACAACCGGATGGAAATTCTTAAATCCTTCAAATCCAAATCTTTACCTCTCCTCGCAATCCACCCAGCGACTGTCGCTGGTAAGGGTTAAAGTTGGCCCATGGCCAAAGCAGCTCCTAAAGACCCATTCCGTTGTGTGGAGTGCGGTTGGACTGCCAATAAATGGGTTGGCCGATGCGGTGAATGTCAGGCTTGGGGAAGTGTTGAAGAAGTTGCAGCACCTAAGCGACTTTCACTTGTAGCAGGAACTGTTACTTCACCAGCTCGTCCAATTGGAGAAGTCAGTTTAGAAAAGGCTACTGCCCGTTCTTCTGGGGTAAGTGAACTCGATCGCGTACTTGGTGGCGGGCTCGTTCCTGGGGCAGCAATTCTTTTAGCTGGCGAACCAGGCGTTGGTAAATCAACATTGCTACTTTCTGTTGCATCTGAAAGCGCTAGATCAGGAATTACTTCACTCTATATTTCTGGTGAAGAATCTGCATCTCAAGTTCGACTTCGTGCACAACGACTCAACGCGATTGATCCCAATTTATGGTTAGCTGCTGAAAATGAACTAAGCGCAGTGATCGCACATGTTGATCAAGTGAAACCTGAACTACTTATTATCGACTCAATTCAAACAATTGTTAGCGCGGCGGTAGATGGTTCACCGGGCGGCGTTACTCAAGTTCGTGAAATTGCAGCAGCCCTCATTCGTATTGCAAAAGAAAGAAACATAACCGTGGTTTTGGTAGGCCACGTCACGAAAGATGGATCTATTGCAGGTCCACGTATTCTGGAGCATCTCGTTGATGTAGTTCTAAATTTTGAAGGAGAGCGCCATTCTCGGTTGCGATTAATTCGTGCCATAAAGAATCGCTTTGGCGCTTCTGATGAGGTTGGCTGTTTTGATATGAATGAGCAAGGCATCACGAGCCTGATCGACCCGACTGGTTTATTTACAACTCGCCACAGCGAACCGGTTCCTGGAACATGTGTAACTGTAGCTCTTGAAGGTCGCAGACCACTCCTTGCAGAAATTCAAGCACTTGTGGGTGCTCCTGCATCTGAATTTGGAAATGCTAGGCGTGTTACCTCTGGCTTAGATAATGCCCGCACAGCAATGACGCTGGCAGTACTTGAACTTCGTGCGGGAGTCAGACTTTCCGGACGTGAAGTTTATGTAGCAACAGTTGGTGGCATGAAGATGAATGAACCGTCTGCAGATTTAGCTGTCGCACTCTCTGTCGCTTCGGCGGCCAAGGGATTAGCTCTGCCATCTGATTTAGTTGCTATCGGTGAAGTTGGGCTTGCTGGTGAAATTCGAAAAGTAAATGGCGCCTTACAGCGAATTCAAGAAGCAGCACGACTCGGATTTAAGCGCGCACTCATTCCAATTGGATCAGATATTAAAGTGCCTGGAATTGAAATTATGGAAGTTGGAAGAATCGAGCAAGCGATTAGCCGCGTAAAGATCGGTTAATCCGTGAAGCACTCTGTAATACTGCAATGGTTTGATGAAAATAAGCGCGATCTTCCTTGGCGCAAAACAGATGCCTGGGGAGTAATGGTGAGTGAATTTATGCTCCAGCAAACTCCGGTTAGTCGAGTACTACCCAAATGGCACGAATGGATGGAGCGATGGCCAGATCCGGCTGCGCTTGCAGCAGCAAAGAAATCGGATGTTATTTCAGCTTGGGGACGGCTGGGATATCCTCGTAGAGCTATTCGACTTCATGAATGCGCAAAAATTATTGCAGCTTCTTTCAATAACCAAGTTCCACGTGCAATCGAGGAGCTTCGATCCCTTCCTGGTATTGGTGATTACACGGCAGCGGCGATTGCTTCATTTGCTTACGGAGATTCGGCGCTTGTTTTAGATGTAAATATCCGTCGATTCTTCTCGCGAGTTTACGATGGCGTTGAAGCGCCAAAAGCTTCACTTTCACAATATGAGCGCCGTATTCGAACAGAGTTAATTCCTTCTGACGCTGCTAAATGGGCTGCCGCAACGATGGAGTTTGGAGCACTAATTTGTACGGCACGCTCGCCTCTTTGCGATCAGTGCCCAGTCAAGAATTCATGTGCTTGGCGTGCCGCTGGCTATCCAAAATCTGAAATCAAGAGCAAAGCTCAGGCATGGGATGGAACGGATAGAAAGTGCCGAGGCACAATCGTGCAAGCGCTCCGTGAAAACAAGCAACTAAGTAAGGGCGCGCTAAAGAAGTTGTGGCAGAACGAGGAGCAAGTGGAAAAGGCTTTTAAAACACTACTTGCCGATGGCCTAATCGAAATTAGTACCACCGGCAAGAGTTTTAAATTAGCTGATTAGTTAGCGGCTGTTTCGTCCGCTAGATCCTCTGGGCTATCTGGAGCTTGAGTCTTTGGAACTCCGGTGAAGGTGAATTCTTCCTTATCTTGTCCATCGCCAGTAGTAACATCAACAAGAGTGATTTCACCAGGCTTCACATCACCAAAGAGAATCTTCTCTGAGAGCACATCTTCAATTTCGCGTTGAATACAACGACGCAGTGGACGGGCTCCAAGAAGTGGGTCATACCCACGCTTAGCCAAGAGCGACTTAGCGGCTGGCGTAAGTTCAATTCCCATATCCTTAGCCTTCAAGCGATCATCAAGATTATGGATCATTAGATCAACAATTTGAACAATCTCTTCTTCGGTTAATTGATGGAAGACGACAATGTCATCGATACGGTTGAGAAATTCTGGACGGAAGTGGCTCTTCAACTCATCGCTGACTTTGGCCTTCATCCGCTCATAATTTCCAAGGACGTCATCTGAGTTATGGAAACCAAGTCCAAGGCTCTTAGAAATATCGCGAGTACCTAAGTTGGTAGTCATGATGATGATTGTGTTCTTGAAATCAACAACGCGGCCTTGTGAATCTGTAAGGCGCCCGTCTTCAAGTACTTGTAAGAGTGAGTTGAAAATATCTGGGTGAGCTTTTTCAACTTCGTCAAAGAGTACGACTGAGAATGGCTTACGACGTACCTTCTCTGTTAGTTGTCCACCCTCGTCATATCCAACATAACCCGGAGGGGCACCAAAGAGGCGCGAAGCAGTGTGCTTTTCAGAGTACTCAGACATATCCAACTGGATAAGTGCATCCGCGCTACCAAAGAGGAACTGAGCCAATGTGCGTGAAAGCTCGGTCTTACCAACTCCGGATGGACCAGCAAAGATAAATGAACCACCGGGACGCTTTGGATCTTTAAGACCCGCACGTGTACGCCTAATCGCTTGCGAGAGCGCCTTGATCGCTTGATCTTGGCCAATCACGCGGCGATGGAGTTCTTCTTCCATGCGAAGCAAGCGAGCAGTTTCTTCCTCTGTCAATTTGAATACAGGAATTCCTGTAGCCGTTGAGAGGATCTCGGCGATTAGTTCTTCATCGACCACTGCTGCAACATCTAGATCGCCATCTTTCCAATTCTTTTCACGGTCAGCCTTCTCCGCAATTAAGTTCTTTTCCTTATCGCGAAGGGCAGCTGCTCGTTCAAAATCTTGTCCATCAATGGCCGATTCCTTCTCTTTGCGAGCTTGCGCAATGCGGTCATCGTATTCGCGAAGCTCAGGTGGAGCCGTCATGCGACGTATACGAAGTCGTGAACCAGCTTCATCAATAAGATCAATTGCCTTATCTGGAAGGAAGCGGTCAGATACATATCGATCTGCAAGAGTTGCTGCTGCAACAATTGCATCATCAGTAATAGAAACTTTATGGTGAGTCTCGTATCGATCACGAAGGCCCTTAAGGATTTCAATTGCGTGAGCCAATGAAGGTTCGGCAACTTGAATTGGTTGGAAGCGGCGTTCAAGCGCTGCATCTTTCTCAAGATGTTTGCGGTATTCATCAAGCGTAGTTGCGCCGATTGTCTGAAGTTCACCGCGAGCAAGCATTGGCTTCAGGATGCTTGCAGCATCGATTGCGCCTTCTGCAGCTCCTGCCCCGACAAGGGTATGAATTTCATCGATAAATAGAACAATATCTCCGCGGGTGCGGATTTCTTTGAGAACTTTCTTTAAGCGCTCTTCAAAGTCACCGCGGTAGCGACTACCAGCGACTAGTGCACCAAGATCAAGTGAGTAAACCTGCTTATCGCGCAACGTCTCAGGAATATCTCCTCTAACAATTGCTTGTGCTAAACCTTCAACAATTGCAGTCTTGCCGACACCCGGCTCACCAATAAGTACTGGATTATTCTTTGTACGGCGAGAAAGAACTTGCATAACGCGTTCAATTTCTTTTTCGCGCCCGATTACGGGATCAAGTTTTCCTTCTCGAGCAGCCTGCGTGAGATTACGCCCAAACTGATCTAGAACTAATGAGGTAGAAGGTGTTCCTTCGGCAGGCCCACTTGATACTGCAGCTTCCTTACCTTGATAACCAGAAAGAAGTTGGATAACTTGTTGACGAACGCGATTGAGGTCAGCGCCTAGTTTTACTAATACTTGTGCGGCAACGCCTTCACCTTCGCGAATTAAACCCAGAAGGATGTGCTCTGTGCCGATGTAATTATGTCCGAGCTGAAGTGCTTCACGAAGTGAGAGCTCAAGAACTTTTTTCGCACGTGGAGTAAAAGGAATGTGTCCGGAAGGTGCTTGCTGGCCTTGGCCAATAATCTCTTCAACTTGTGCTCGCACACCTTCAAGAGAAATGTTTAGAGCTTCAAGAGCCTTGGCTGCTACGCCTTCACCTTCATGTATGAGTCCAAGCAGGATGTGCTCGGTACCAATGTAATTGTGGTTAAGCATGCGTGCTTCTTCTTGAGCCAGCACAACAACGCGGCGAGCTCGATCGGTAAAGCGCTCAAACATGTAGCTACCTCTTTCTGCTTATTTCTAACCAATAGCCTACCGATTACACGGGAAAGGCCGTACCTACTTATATCTGTTTACCTATTTTGAGGGTTCCTGTACTACTTCCAACCATCCTATGCCCGAACTTATGCCCGAAAAACTGGCAAATCTAGAGAATTCTCAGCATTCGGGTATTCCCCAGGGTATTTGGCTTAACGCTCTCCAAGTCCAGGAATTCAGCCACACCGGCATCGTAGGAGAGGAGAAGTTGCTGGTAGACCTCTGGTGAGACAGGTGTTCCTTCAATTACCTCAAAGCCGTGCTTGGCAAAAAACTCAGTTTGAAAAGTTAGACAGAATATTCTCTCAACACCTAAGGCCCTAGCTTTTTCAACGATAGCTTCGATGATCTGGTGGCCAATTCCTGACTTATGCAGCTTTTCAATCACTGCAACTGTACGCACCTCAGCCAAATCTTCCCAAAGAATATGAAGTGCTCCACAGCCGACAACTTCATCAGCATCTCCATCAGAATCTATAGCAACGACGAATTCTTGAACGCTTTCGAAAAGAGTAACTGTCTCTTTCTCGAGCATCCGGCCGGGAGCAGCATACGTATCAATGATTTTACGGATTTGTGCTACATCACTTGTCCGCGCAGGTCGAATAATTACTGACATTGGAAAATTAGTTCTCTTCCGGCTTTACAAGTGGAAAGAGAATTGTTTCGCGAATTCCAAGTCCAGTAAGAGCCATGAGTAAACGATCAACGCCCATTCCCATTCCTCCCATAGGGGGCATGGCATATTCCATAGCGCGTAAGAAATCTTCGTCTAGTTGCATTGCTTCCAAATCACCCTTGGCGCCAAGGGATGATTGCTCAACAAGTCGTTCACGTTGAATGACAGGATCAATCAACTCTGAATACCCTGTTGCTAATTCAAATCCTTGAATATAGAGATCCCACTTCTCTACTAACCCTTCGATTTCGCGGTGTCCGCGAACAAGCGGAGAAGTATCGACTGGGAAGCCGCGTACGAAAATCGGTTCAATCAGTTGGCCTTCTGTGACGTGCTCAAATATTTCTTCGGCAAGCTTTCCAGTAATCCATTTCGGATCGATTTTCATTCCTAATTTTGTAGCAATCTTTTTTAACTCATCCAATGAAGTTTGTGGTGTTACCTTTTCACCAACTCCATCTGAAATAAGATCGTACAAATTTGCTTCGCGCCACGTACCACCTAAATCAAATTGTGTACCATCATGGTGAGTAACTAAGTGCGTACCGTAAACAGCCATTGCTGCTTCTTGTACTAATCCTCTAGTGAGTTCGGCCATTGTGTTCCAATCGCCATAAGCTTCATAACTTTCAATCATCGCAAATTCAGGTGAGTGACTTGAATCTGCACCTTCATTTCTAAAGTTACGATTAATCTCAAATACGCGTTCAATTCCACCAACAACACAGCGTTTTAAAAATAGTTCAGGGGCAATACGCAGAAAGAGATCCATATCGTAAGCATTGCTGAAAGTTTTGAAAGGTCGGGCTGCTGCTCCGCCATGCATTACTTGAAGCATGGGGGTTTCAACTTCGATGTAATCACGTGAGTTATAAGATTCGCGTAATTGGCGCATTACAGCTGGGCGAAGGCGGGCATTAGCACGCGCTTCCGGCCGCACGATCAAATCTACATAACGCATACGTACGCGAGTTTCCTCAGAGAGAGGCTTATGTTCGACGGGAAGTGGACGAAGTGACTTGGCTGCCATTTGATAAGAGTTGGCAAGGATTGAGAGTTCCCCGCGCTTTGAGGTAATTACCTCGCCCGTTACCGAAACAATATCTCCTAAATCAATTTCAGATTTCCACAAATCAAGCTGCTCTTGTCCTACTTTGTCGAGTGAGAGCATCGCTTGTAACTCAGTTCCATCTCCTTCGCGCAATGTTGCAAAACAGAGTTTGCCAGTATCGCGCTTAAATATGACTCGACCCGAAACGCTTTCAATAATTCCAGTCGCGACATCGATTTCTAAACCGGTATGACGGGCTCGAATTTGCGCGAGTGTAGCCGTGCGGGCGACAGCAACTGGGTATGCCTCATCTCCACGCGCAACAATCGCTGCTCGCTTTTCACGTCGAATGCGAAGTTGTTCAGGTAAATCGTCTTCTGGAACTTGGTTCATAGTGGCGAAACTCTACCGCGTGAAGTAGTGCCTAGTTATTACGCTCATGAATTAAACGCAGTCCAATTAGCGTTAAATCAGGTTCATGAAAGTCAATCGAGTCGGCAACCCCTATAACTAACGGGGCTAATCCGCCCGTGGCAATAACTGTGACCTCCCCAGAATCTGGATAAAGCAGATCAAGCTCATCGATAATGCGAGCCACCAGACCATCCACTTGTCCTGCAAATCCGTAAATAGTCCCAGATTGAAGCGCTTCCACAGTATTTTTACCTATTACTGATTTTGGTTTAACTAACTCTACTTTTCGAAGTTGGGCAGCTCTGGCAGCAAGTGCATCAACAGAAATTTCTATTCCAGGCGCGAGTGCGCCACCTAAAAATTCTCCCTTAGGTGAAACAACATCGAGATTTGTTGATGTACCAAAATCAACGACGATGCAGGGACCATCCTCGCCAAAGAGAGTATGAGCGGCAAGGGTATTAACAATACGATCGGCGCCAATCTCTTTAGGATTATCAACAAGAAGTGGAACTCCAGTCTTTACTCCAGGTTCGATAATTGTGGTTTTAATATCAGCGAAGTAGCGCGTAATCATCGAACGAAGTTCGCGAAGTGAAGCAGGAACAGTTGAGCAAACCGAAAGTCCTGTTACCTCGAAGCCTTCGATCAGTGAGCGATACTGTAGCCATAGCTCATCTGCTGTATCGCGGGGATCTGTTTTAACTCTCCACGAATGAACTAATTTTTCGTTCTCAAATACTCCAAGAACTGTATTTGTATTTCCTACATCGATTGTTAATAACATTATTTAGTCCTTCCGACTCTTGAAATCTAAACCAATATCCATCACTGGAGCAGAATGAGTGAGCGCTCCAACGGCAAGAAAATCCACTCCGCAGGATGCATAAGCTTTCGCATTTTCAATTGTGAGTCCGCCTGAGGCCTCCAACTTAGTTTTTCCTGCAGCAATCGACACCGCTGCGCGAACCTGCTCTAATGACATATTGTCGAGTAGAACTAGATCTGCGCCTGCTGCGATAACTTCTTTTAACTGTTCCAAGGTATCAACCTCAACTTCTAAGGCAACATGTGGGTACTTGGCGCGAACAGCATTGAAAGCTTGGGTAACTCCCCCGGCTGCAGCGATGTGGTTATCTTTGATGAGAGCTGCATCAGAGAGCGACATGCGATGATTTTCACCACCGCCCATTCGAACTGCGAACTTCTCTAGTTCGCGAAGAAGCGGAGTTGTTTTTCGAGTATCGCGAATTTTTGCAGTAGTCATCGCAACTTCAGCTACCCAGCGGTGCGTAAGGGAAGCTATACCTGAAAGGCGGCCTAGAAAATTAAGTGCAGTTCGTTCAGCCAGAAGTAGCTTTTGAGTATTTCCAGAGACTCGTAAGATGACTTGTCCCTCTTCAACGTGGGCGCCATCTTTGGCCAATATCGAATATTCGGTAACGCTGCAAACTTCTAATACGGCCGCAGCTACTAATACTCCAGCGATATATCCGGACTTTCGTGCACGAAATTCTGCAACACTATTTTGATCAGGCGGAATGGTTGAATCTGAGGTGAGGTCAACTCCGCCAGCTAAATCTTCGGCAATCGTTCTACGTGCCAGATCTTCGATGAGCTGTGGATCAAGGTCGAGTTCAATCAAGCTTTGCGATAACTGTTCACTTAACATTAATTTTTAACCTCTATCTCGGTAGTGGTCCATATTCCATCGACGCCAAAGCGTTGAACGATTCTCTTCTTCCAAGAATCTGATGTTTCGGCAAAGTCACTTCGCCAATGTGAGCCGCGACTTTCTTGACGGGTAAGGGCGCTTCGAACGATTGCAACTGCCAGTAAGTAAAGATTTGAAACTTCCCAAGCTTCAATACAAGGCTGTGTCGAGCGGCGCTTGCCAAGTAATTCAAGTTGAGCAAGAGTTTGATTAAGAGAAGCAGCTGATCGTAAAACTCCAGCGCCTTCAGTCATTGAAAGCTGCAGCGATAAGCGAACTGCAGGATCTACGAGCAAAGTTTCCTCCTGGCGCCTAACTGGAGTTCCTTGGGCAGGAAGATTCTTTAAAATATCTTCAGCAATTGCTGCTCCGAACACAAGCCCTTCTAGAAGTGAATTAGATGCCAACCTATTTGCGCCATGTGCGCCAGTGCACGCGGTTTCACCACACGCATAAAGACCAGAAACAGTTGTGCGCCCATGTAAATCAACAAGTACTCCACCCGATGCATAATGAGAAGCCGGAGCAACTGGAATAAGTTGAACACGAGGGTCAATTCCATTTTCTACACATGATTGAAAAATTGTTGGAAACCGCTCAGGAAAATCGTGCACATGAGTTGCATCAAGCCACATATGTGGAATATTCGCTATTTTCATCTGATTAAAAATTTCTTTTGCCACAATGTCACGAGGTGCAAGCTCGGCTAGTTCGTGTTTGCCAAGCATAAAACGCTCACCTTTATGGTTTAGAAGTAGCGCGCCTTCACCACGAACAGCTTCACTAATTAATGGCTGCTGACCTTCTTGACCTTGTGGATTGTCGCGCCACAGCACTGTTGGGTGAAATTGAATGAATTCAACGTCCGCAACTGCGGCCCCAGCTCGCAAAGCCATCGCAACTCCATCACCCGTTGAAACTGATGGATTAGTGGTTTGGGAATAGACCTGTCCGAGTCCACCAGTTGCAATAACCACAGCTCGAGCCAGTGCTTGCCCTACGCCATCACGACTTCCTTCTCCGATTACGTGAACGCTAACTCCGCAAACTCGACCTGTTTCGTCCTGCAATGCATCGATAACAAGGGCGTGCTCGATTACTTCAATGCCGTGATCTTCATTTACTGCAGCAAGTAGAGCGCGCGAAACTTCGGCACCTGTTGCATCGCCACCAGCATGCAATATTCGGTTTCGGTGGTGTCCACCTTCACGAGTTAAATCAATTTCTCCTGATGAAGACTTATCGAAGATCGCGCCTCGAGCTATTAATTTACGGACTGCTTCTGGCCCTTGAGTCACAAGAATATCGACTGCATCCACATCACAAAGTCCAGCACCTGCAATTAACGTATCTGATTTATGTTGATCTGGAGAATCTCCTGGCCCTAGCGCGGCAGCAATTCCGCCTTGTGCCCACTTTGTAGAACCTTCATCAATATTTGCTTTTGTTACTAATAAAACAGATAAGTTTGCTGCTCGAAGATTAAGCGCTGTTGTTAATCCTGCTACGCCAGATCCGATAACAATGACATCGGCTTGTACAGTCCATCCAGGACTTGCTGCGAGGAGTTTCATATCATTACCTGCGTTTGCATTTGCATATTATCTAGCAAACGAACTCCATTTACCCAACCAGCAACTAGAGCGCGGGCTCTCTTTGATCCTGTTGCTGGAGCAAAGCTTTCCTCATTAATAATTTCAGCGTAGTCGACCGTAAAATTTGGCTCCGAAGAGAGAACATCATGTAATCGATCGCGCGCAGTTTCAACAGACCTCTCATGGGTTGCCTGACGAAGAGCGCGCGAAATGACAAGCGCTACTTTCCGATCCTCCTTATTGAGGCGAACATTGCGAGATGAGAGTGCAAGGCCATCTAGATCTCTAATAATTGGAGCGGCGATAACTTCGATAGGGAGCTTCATCTCTTTTACCCATTTGCGAATAATGAAGAGTTGTTGAAAATCCTTCTCTCCAAAAATCGCCCAGGTTGGTTGAACGTGCTTAAAAAGGCGATCTACAACAGTTAAGACACCGTCAAAATGCCCGTTTCGATTTGCACCTTCATAAAGTTCTCCGATTACTCCAGCACTAATTGGACTTACTTCATCTGGGTAAATCTCAGCAGTGGTTGGAGTCCAAATTTCGGTTGCACCAGCGCTTTGGGCTTTAAGAGTGTCACCTTCAACATCGCGAGGATAGTTTTCTAAATCTGCTGGGCTTTCAAACTGAAGTGGGTTCACAAAGACACTCACTACAACATCTGATGAATATTGCTTTGCAATCTGGATGAGGGATAAATGCCCATCGTGAAGCGCGCCCATGGTTGGGACGAAAGCTTTCTGATTACTCATTTACTGCTCCAGTCCTTCCAGGTACCGGGCTAATACACGCATGCTACTCCTTGGCATCAAGGGCTGCAAAAAGCTCTTTCACCGAACCTTTGCCAATAATTTGTGCCTCAGGTTCTATCTCCAACCAAGGTTGCAAGACAAATGCTCTTTCATGGGCTCTTGGGTGCGGAAGTACCAGTAGTTCAGTTTCAATGATGACCGGCATATAACTTGTACTTGAACTAGTGCTGGCGTTAATTAAATCGAGATCCAGAGTGCGAGCCCCCCATCGAACTTCTCGAGTGCGGCCGGCCTCATTTTCGATTTGTTGCAATTGAAGAAGTAAATCTTCCGGAGATAAATTGCAGTGAAGAATAGCTACGGCATTCAAATAGTCAGGTTGTTCGGGTCCACCAACTGGATCGGTTTCATAGAAAGATGAGGTGGCCTCTACTTCTGCAATCAATGCGATAGAACGTAGTGCGCCTTTTAGATTCTCTAATCTGTCGCCAAGATTAGATCCAAGTGCAACGACATACTTCATTACCTACGTCGCTCAATCTGAATCGCGATATCGGCTATCGCGACACCTACAGCTGCATCCGGTTTATGAAGTGTTACTAAAACCGACTGTACTTTCTCGAAATCTTGCAAGATTCTCGCTGCGATTCTTTCAGCAACAGCCTCGATTAAATTGCAAGGTTCACCAACCAACTCTTGATGTGCAACCTGCGCGATAAGTGAATAGTCAACTGAATCATTGAGGTTATCACTTGCGCCGGCTGGATATAAATCAACTTCAGCAACTATATCAACGCTAAATTTCTGTCCTTCTTTGCGCTCATTCTCATACACACCATGGAAAGCAAATCCTGAGATACCAGTTAGAAAAATTCGATCCATTTACTTCTCCAATTTTTCTGCGACCGATATTGCATCCTTATGGGCTTTGACGGCATGAGTTCGAACTGCCCATACTTTTTGTCGAGCCAATTCGGTAGTGAGTGCGATAGTTGCTGATTCTCGATCTTCTGGCGATGCAGTACCAGTTATCTCACCCAAGAAGCTCTTTCTTGAAACTCCAACAAGTAATGGATAACCAAGAAGCGCAAGGCGATCAATGCTACGCAACAGTTCCCAGTTATGTTCTGCTCTCTTTGAAAACCCAATTCCTGGATCTAAAATTATTCGCTCTGGATCTACTCCTGCTTTAAGCAGTTCAGTCACTCGCTCTTCTAGTTCATCGCGAACTTCTCTCACAACATCTTTGTACTCAGCCAAATCCTGCATATCTCGAGAGTGCCCTCTCCAGTGCATCGCGACATATTGTGTGGTGGAATTTGTCGATATCAGGTGCGCCATTTTTTTGTCAGCAAGCCCACCACTAACATCGTTAACGATTGTTGCACCTGCACCGATAGCGGCCCTTGCTACTTCAGAGCGCATCGTATCCACGCTGATTGCAACACCTAATGGTTGTAATTCAGTAATAACAGGGATTACTCGATCAAGTTCAACATCAATCGAAATTCTCTCAGCACCCGGACGTGTTGATTCACCGCCCACATCAATGATGTCAACGCCTTGCGCAATCATTTCTTTCGCTCGAATAATCGCATCTTCAAAATTAAAATGGCGACCACCATCTGCAAATGAGTCAGGAGTTATGTTGAGAATTCCCATTACCAGGGTGGGTTGATGCTCCATGCTTACTTCTTGCATTACTTCTTTAGAGTAGTAATAAGCGCCATAGCTTCAGCTCTTGTCGCAGGGTTTCGCAGATGTCCGCGTACAGCAGATGTGGTTGTTCGGGCTGCGGACTTACGAACTCCACGCATCGACATACACAAATGTTCACAATCAATCACAACGATTACGCCTGCGGGTTCTAGTACTTCAACCATGGCATCAGCAATTTGCGTTGTAAGGCGTTCTTGAACTTGTGGTCGACGCGAATACATATCAACTAAACGGGCTAACTTTGAAAGACCTGTTATTCGACCACTGGCACCTGGGATATACCCGATATGAGCAACGCCATGGAACGGGGTTAAGTGATGTTCGCAATGCGAGAAGACCTCTATATCGCGCACGATAACAAGTTCAGAATGTCCAAGATCGAAAGTTGTCGTCAAAATATCTTCAGGACTCTGCCACAGTCCTTCAAAATTCTCTTTCATCGCGCGAGCAACTCGCTTAGGAGTATCTCGCAATCCATCGCGGGTGGGATCTTCACCTATTGCTAAGAGCAGCTCTGTCACTGCTCTTTCAACCCGCTCGCCATCAAAAGCAGCTACGGCGCGACCCTCGTGAGGTCCCATCGCAACTGAATTGATGTCATCGTTATTCACTCTTAGGTGCAGCCTTCTTGCGCGTCTTACGTACTGGCTTTTCAGCGCTGTCTACATCAGCATCTGATGTATTAGATGAGGTGTCGGATTTAATTCGTGGAACAACCGGAGGTTTGGTTGAAGGAACACGAAGTGCCGAACCAGTCCAAGCAGGACGTGGCTTTACTTTCCGAACTTTTGCGAAGATCTCATCAATTTCATCCTTAAGAAGTGTTTCCTTCTCAAGCAAAATGACTACAAGTTCATCCAGAATTTCGCGATTGACTACAAGTATGTCGTAAGCCTCTTGATGCGCATTTTGAATCATTGTGCGAATTTCCTCATCAATAATTCCAGCAACTGCTTCAGAGTAGTCACGTTGGTGGCCATAGTCACGCCCTAAGAATGGCTCAGAATCGCTGGTGCCAAGTTTTATAGCACCTAGCTTCTCAGTCATTCCATATTGAGTAACCATTGCTCGAGCAAGGTTTGTAGCCTTTTCAATATCATTTGAAGCGCCTGTAGTTGGATCATGGAAAATTAGTTCTTCCGCGGCGCGACCACCCAATGAATATGCCAGTTGATCTAACATTTCATTTCGAGTTGTTGCGTAACGATCCTCATCAGGTAGCACCATGGTGTACCCAAGGGCGCGACCTCTTGGCATTATCGTAATTTTATGAACGGGATCAGTATGTGGCAAAGCATGCGCAACAAGTGCATGTCCACCTTCATGATACGCAGTAATCAATCGCTCTTGCTCAGTCATTAAGCGGCTCTTGCGCTGAGGACCAGCCATCACACGATCGATCGCTTCATCTAGCGCTTGAGTTGTAATTATCTTTGCATTTTCGCGAGCAGTTAATAGAGCAGCTTCGTTAAGTACGTTTGCTAAATCAGCACCAGTAAATCCAGGAGTTCGTTTTGCAAAATCTTCTAGGTTTACAGCCTTTCCTAGCGGCTTACCTTTTGCATGTACCTGAAGAATTGCGGTACGTCCTTTGAGATCTGGACGGTCCACGGGAATCTGGCGATCAAAGCGTCCTGGTCGAAGTAGCGCAGGATCTAGTACATCTGGCCGGTTCGTTGCGGCAATCAGAATAACTTGGCCGTTTGTTTCAAAGCCATCCATTTCCACTAGCAATTGATTTAGCGTTTGTTCACGCTCATCATGTCCACCGCCAAGTCCAGCCCCTCGTTGACGACCGACTGCATCGATTTCATCAACGAAGACAATCGCCGGTGCGTTCTCTTTAGCTTGATTAAATAAGTCACGTACGCGCGCAGCGCCAACGCCAACAAACATTTCAACAAATTCAGATCCCGAGATGGAATAAAAAGGAACATTTGCTTCACCAGCTACAGCTCGCGCAAGTAGAGTTTTACCGGTTCCTGGAGGGCCGTACAGCAAAATACCCTTCGGAATCTTTGCGCCAATATCTTGATATTTTTGCGGCTCTTTAAGGAAATCTTTTATTTCTTCTAATTCAGCCACCGCTTCATCGGCACCAGCTACATCTGCAAAAGTGTTCTTTGGTAACTCTTTATTATGAATTTTGGCGCGAGATTTTCCAAAACTAAAGACTTTATTTCCGCCGCCTGCATTTCCCATCATCAAAACGAGAAGGAAACCAATGAGGATGAATGGTCCAAAAGTATAAAGAAGTGTCGCTATAAACGAGGTGGTTGCAATCTTTACATTCCACGCCTTAGGTGGTGGATTGCTCGTCAAAAGTTCAACAATTTGTGGCTCTTGGTTGGCGACATAACTCGCTTCTAAGTGCGATGAACCTTTTACATAATTACCTGGGAGCAGCACTACCTGAATTTTTTGCTGGCGATCTATGAGTAAGGCAGATTGAACCTTATTCGCAGAAATATCAGCAAGGATCGTAGAGGTATCAACCTTTACATATGTTGGGCCCGAGTTTGATAGTCGGCCAAAAAATGTTACGACGATGAGACCAATCACGATCCAGAAAAGTGGACCTCGCATTAATTTGCGAATTCGACCCTTTGGTAACTTCATCTTATTCAGGGGTTCTTTTTTGCTCATGAATACACATGCTTCGATAGAACGCCGATAAAATCAAGATTGCGATATTTTTCATTGTAATCAAGGCCGTATCCAACTACGAATTCAGTGGGGATATCGAAGCCAACGTATTTAACATCTACTTCGACCTTAGCTGCTTCTGGCTTACGCAACATAGTAAGAATTTCAACAGATTTAGTTCCGCGGGATTCTAAATTTGATTTTAACCAAGCAAGAGTTAAGCCGGTATCAACAATATCCTCGACAATGAGAACTTCGCGATCGGTGATGTCTCGATCTAGATCTTTTAGAATACGAACAACACCACTTGATTTGGTTCCAGAGCCATAGGACGACACTGCCATCCAATCCGTTTCGATGTGACGATTGAGTGCGCGTGCAAAATCAGCCATTGTCATCACGGCACCTTTAAGAATTCCAATCAGCAAAATTTCCCGACCGGCGTAATCTTTTTCAACTTGGCGCGCTAATTCTTCGAGGCGATGATGAATCTCCTCTTGTGTAACTATGACGCGTTCAATATCGCTGCCTGCTGTTGCCAGATCCACGGCACTCCCTTTACTCGGTTACTCGGTTACTCGGTTACTCATTTGCGGACGAACCCTGTTGTAAGAGCGAAAGTCTGCCCGAAATTCGCTCAACCTTCACACCACCTGGCAATGAGGTCGCTCCTTGGCCGTGCCACGCTGTGATGAGCGCCTCAACGGGTGTGATGTGGTCGTAAGTCAGGCTCCCCGAGGGGGCTCCAGCTTCGTAAATCAAGGCGCGCAGGACCCGAGATCGGATGGCTCGAGGTAGGGCTGCGAGTTGGTCAATGGCGAGTGCGTCACTCTCTTCCATAAATGTGGCGGCAATCAGATCAAGAGCATCTGCATCTTCGCGCAGAATCCGCGAAGAGCGAGCAAGTGCACTAGAAATTCCTGGACCAAGATCGCGTTCCATAATAGGCAGAATGTCATGACGAACTCTTACGCGTGAAAATTCTCGATTTTCATTATGGGGATCGCTCCATGGTGTCACGCTATTTTCGGCGCAAACAGATTCTGTCGTAGCTCGCGTAATGTGTAGAAACGGGCGAATATAAATTCCATTTACTTCGGGCATGCCAGAAAGTGAGCGCGTTCCAGATCCTCGGGCTAACCCTAGGAGAACGGTTTCAGCCAGATCATTTTCGGTATGACCTAAGAAAAAAACTGAAGATTTATAAGTGGCCGCGATTTCATCAAACGCGGCATATCGCGCACGACGAGCTGATGCTTCAATTCCATCGTTTAGTTCTACAACAATCCTTCGGCTCTCAACCTGGTTAAAGCCAAGCTCTTTGAGTTTAAGAACAGTTTGAGCCGCAACTTCTCGGGAGAGTTCTTGTAAGCCGTGATCAATTACAACTGGAATTACTTCGCGATCTTTAGCTTCCAGCAAGGTTGCAATTGCAAGTGCGAGGGAATCTGCTCCACCCGAAACACCTAACAAGATGCTGCCAGAAGTGCTCTCAATCCAGGGGCGCACCGCTTGGCGTGCGATCAGAGTGGAGTCCATTCTCCAATCCTAATCCGGAATTTAAACTCGGCCACCTGAGGGCATAAGTCCTTTTATGCTGTACATATCAGAGAACTTTAAGCCTGTTTTAGTTGAATTAGCTTCCCACATTTTGCCGTTGCCAGCATAAATTGTGATGTGATGAATATTTTGAATTGACCCATCATAAGAATAGAAAAGGAGATCGCCAGGGACAAGCTGACTTAGTGGGACTCGCTGAGTATCTACAAAGTAAAGCGCGGCATTAAGGCGCGACCAGTTTGGATACCCAAGCCCAGCAGATTTATAAGCTGCGTAGACAAGTCCTGAACAATCGAAACTACTTGGGCCCTGCGCTCCCCATACATAAGGTTTGTGCGCAAGAACTTGCTTAGAAGCGTACGCAACCGCTGCGCTTCGGATTGAATCAGTTGAACGAATTGTTGTACGGCCTTTGTAATTCTTATTTGGCCAAACTTTATACTGATTTGGCGTCACAGCTGCTTTTGCAGCGCTCGCCTCTTCTAAGAGAGCAAGTTGACGTTGTTGTTCTAATGTAATTCGGACATTGTGAGCACTTGCCAACTCTTTAGATAATTGATTTTGAATTGCCATCAATCGATTAACTTCATTTTGTTGAAGCGCTTTCGATTCATCAGCTGCTTTCTTGGTTGCAGCTACTTTTTCGGTCGCGACTGCTTGCGCAACTTTAGTTCGATCCGCTTCAATTTTTGCAGCTTGTGCAACTATTGAAGCTGCCTTAAAACGGGAAAGAGCAGCAGAATTATTAGCGCCTAACGAATCGAGCGTTGAAAGTCGATCCATAAGATCTTGTGGACCCGTTGCATGAAGCACGGATTCTAAATCTGTAAAGCCACTCCCCATCTTGTAAGCATTTTGCGCCATTCGACCAATCGTTTTATTCGCTTGGTTAACCGCGGCTTGGGCCAACGCATAGTGCGCTGCTGCAGCATGAGCTTGTTGGATTGCAATAACCAAGTCTGCTTGAGCTTTCTGATATTTGGCTGCCGCTATTTGCGCCATCGACGTAAGTTGGCGAAGTGTTTGAGTTGCTGAATTTAGTTTTGATTGAGCTGCAGCAGCCGCCTTTTGTTTAGCAACCTCGACAGCTTTAGCTGCATCAATTTGCGCTTGGGTTGGTTTCGGTGTTTTAGCAAAAGCTATTTCTTGGGCCGACGTCAATACCGCGACTATCAAGAGCGCAGAGAGCGCTGCAACCTGCTTTTTTCGTAAAAACACTTCACTCCTCTATCAACACGTCGACTGGGGGAATTTAGGGATGTCGGGTATGACTAAGTAGTAAATGGTAAAGGTTCAACCTCATAATTTTCTGAGAATTGCACTCAGTGCCGCCAAAATTCTTTAACTTGCCACATCTCTACGCTTAAAAAGAAGAGTTGCAATCCCTCCAAAGAGTAAAAGATAGGCCGCAGAAACGATAAGACCGCGCTGATAACTAAATACCGTGCCGCCACCCGTAGATATGGCTGAAAGAGCGTTGCCAGGTAACCACTTTGCAGAACTAGAAAGTATGGCGCTGAGAATATTTTCAAGAACCATAAACCAGAGAAGTGAAATAGATATTGCGCTCATTGGAGATTTCAAAATTATTCCAAGTGACATGCCAACTAATCCATACCCGATTGTTCCTAAGATCATATTTCCATAAGCAGTAAAGAAACCAGTGAATGCCTTGCTAGAAAGCCAGAGCTTCGTATCGATATGAGCGTGCCCAGACTCTCCATAAGATAAAGCAATATTCACGATAGCGGCCGAAGTGGTGAGCAAAATGACAAACGCAGTCATTGCAAAAAATTTGCCAGCCAGTAACTTCATTCGGGATGGTTGGCGAACCAACAGATTGCGAAGCGTTCCATATGTATATTCATTTGAACTTTGGCTTGCAAAAATTGTTAGCGCAATTAAACCGATGAAAAGACCCATTAATGTGAAGCTGTAGTAGCCACCATCAAATCTAGACATTGATTCAACGCTCTGCATCATTTCCCGGCCTCTGGGACGATCAGAAGCCGAACCAAGACGGAGAAAAATAAGAGAGGTAAAGAGGGTTGAAAGTGCGGCAACAATCGCAAATGTAACGAGAGTCAAACTTGGGCGCTTCATCTTGCGTAACTCAGCTTTAACGACATTTAACATTAATTTTCCTCCGTCATCTCAAAGAAAGTTTCTTCCAGTGTCGGTTGCTGGGTCGATATCGATGAAAGAGTTACTCCGGCCTCAAAAGCTGCGCGGTTAAGAACTGCTCCAATTTCGGCACCTACCGGTATGTAGATTGCGCCATTCTCGACCCGAGCTTGGTAACCCAATTCTTTAACAATCATTACCAATTTATTGAGGTCAACCTGGTATTCAGGTTTTGCAGATGTAATCGGCTTTTGGTTACCTAAGAGATCTTGCGTTCTTCCAGAAAAAATAACTTTGCCTTTACGTAGCATTACTAGATATTCAGAAATCATTTCAAGCTCGGACAAGATATGTGAAGATACAAAAACACTTGTTCCGTTCTCAGCCAACTCCTTAATTAACTCGCGAATCTCCTGAATTCCATTTGGGTCAAGCCCGTTTGTTGGCTCATCCAAAATAAGAAGTTGTGGTTCTGGAAGCAAAGCTGCAGCTATACCTAATCGTTGCTTCATTCCCAAGGAATAGGTTTTGAACTTTGAAGAACCTCGCTCACCAAGTCCAACTTTTTCTAGAAGTAGATCGACTCGTTCGTGTGGAAATCCACCTAAATCCGCTAAAACTTTGAGATTTTCACGGCCCGAAAGCATCGGATAAAAAGCTGGCCCCTCAATCATTGCGCCTACTTTAGAAAGGTATTTTTCGGGCGAGCGGATATCTTCGCCGAGAACTGTTCCACTTCCACCTGTTGGCGTAATCAATCCAAGAAGCATCCGAATCGTTGTAGTTTTTCCCGAACCATTTGGTCCCACAAACCCACATACCGATCCAAGTGGAACTTCAAATGTTGCGTGAGACAGAGCAGTTTGCTCGCCATAAATCTTTGTAAGGTCACTCACGGAAATTGCTAATTGCGACATGAAAGCATCGTAACAGTGGTCACTGTGTGTCAGTTCTCAGGAATGTGGACAGCTACTTAGAGGAAGACTCCAGCTACCAAGAGAAGTGAGTAGACGCTCAAATAGGTGATCGACCATTGGAATAACCTGCCAGCCGATTTCTCGGTTTCATCGGCGCTTAATTTAACGAGCTGCTGAACAAATCCCAGTGCGAGCAAAATTGTAATAACCCAAATCCACCAAGTGAAATGGGCGCTCCAGACGACCGCAATGGAGGAAATAACCATTCCGATTGTATGGAACCACATTTGAATCCGCACATTTTTGATTGATGCAACTACGGGAAGCATAGGAATCCCTGCAGCTTCGTAGTCATCACGATACTTAATCGCAAGTGCCCAAAAGTGAGGTGGGGTCCAGAAGAAAATTAATAGAAAGAAATACCACGCCGTTGCGGAAAGAGAATTTGTAACCGCAGCCCATCCAATTAGTACTGGCATGCATCCGGCAATTCCACCCCAAACAATGTTCTGCGAAGTTCTGCGCTTAAGACCAATTGTGTAGCCAAGAACATAAAAAAGAATTGCTACAAGGGTTAGGTAGGTCGCAAGCGGGGTAGTCCAAACCCAAAAAATTGCTAACGAAATAATGGCAATAACGGTGGCAAAAATTGTGGCCGCTTTTATTGAGACTGCGCCAGTTGTGAGTGGGCGCTTATTAGTTCGCTTCATCAATTTATCTGAATCTACTTCAATCACCATATTGAATGCATTTGATGCCCCTGCCGCAAGCGTCCCGCCGATTAAAGTTGCTGCAGTAACAACGAGGCCCGGCACTTTGTGTGACGCAAGAAAAAGCGCTGGAAGTGTTGTAACGAGAAGTAATTCAACGACGCGCAGCTTCATCAGCGCTATATATGGCGCTACTGCGAAGCCTTTTCTTTCGTCGGTCACCTGGTTACTTTACCTCGGTATTTACCCATTGGCTTGACCCTCCGGAAGGCTCAGGTTCAGGCGTAGTGAGCGGAACTTCTGTATCAGGTTTTGCAATTGTTGCCAGCATTTTATCGATTGCAACTCTTGCTGCCTGCCGAACACTTTCACGATTTGCCAGTCGATCAGCAATCACCGTAAAGACATAAACTTTTTCGCCAACGTTCACATAGCCTGCCAGGCTAACGGTTGTATCGATCCAGCCCGTCTTTGCTTTAATAAGTCCGACTGCTGTTGGCGCATCCTTTATAAAACGATGCTTAAGCGTTCCAGAAACCCCAGCAAGCGGTAGCCCCGAATATATTGTTTGAAGGTCTGGCTCGGTTTTAATCTTAACAAGTAGCTCTGCAATCGTGCGAGCCGAGATTCGGGTTTCGTGCGATAAGCCAGCACCGTCCTTAACGACGAACCCCTCTGATGAGATGTTTAGCTCTGTAAACAACTTCTCAAAAGAGAATTGTAATCCGGTGGCATCTGCCGGAAATCCTTGCGCTTTTGCTGCCATGAGCGACATTCTGGCCGCCAACAAATTATCACTCCACAATAAAGTGAATTCAATAATTGAACCAAGCTTAGGTGAATTAATTTGTGCAAGAGGAGGTGCTACATCGGTTGTGTTTGAAATTGGGTGTGGATAAATCTTTAACTTTCCTTTGTAATATTTCTGTAATGCCTGAATATCTTGATAATAGATATTTTTATACATCAGTGAAATCGCTTTTACATCAGGAGACTTTTCGATTGCTTTATTAATTAGATATGGGAGAAAAGCACGGTGGTATTTTGTAGCATCAAGAGCGCTAGTTGTAAGCCAGGGATCACCCTCACCGATTAAAACAAATTTGTTACTTTTTTCAGTCGCACTGATACTGGTTGAAAAGATTTTCTCCGGACCGAAGGTTTTTAAAGCAGAAGTTGTAGAAACAAGTTTAAGAATTGACGCTGGAGCTCGAGTAACATCTGGATTGTTTTCATAAACAATCTCATTACTCATTGGATCTAAGAGCATAATTCCAGGGTTATTCAATACCGCTGTCTTTGAAAGAGATAAAAAAGCTGCTGGTATTTCAAGTGCGCTAGAAGAAGTAATGCCGACGATAGAGGACGCAATGACAGTAAATACTGCAATTAAGCGACCATAAAACCTCATGCAGCGATTATGCCCTTAATTTATTGAATCGACCCTGAGAGATTGCTGCGCCGAGCACCAGAATTATTGCTCCTATGGGTTGATTCCAGCTGATGTGCTCACCTTTAAAAATCCAACCAACAATTACGGCCACTACGGGCGTTACGTATGTGACTGTACTTGCGATCGAACTCCCAGCAGCAGCAATTATTTTAAAATTCCAAATATAGGCAAAACCTGTGCCAAAAGCTCCCAAGGCCAGCATCGCAAGTAATGGAGCTAAACGAAATTCATCTTTTGCTATACCGTCATAAAGATAGAGTGGTAAAAGGGTGATTGCAGCAACAGTAATTTGCATTGTTGCAGCAGCTTCGGGCTTAAGGCCTAACGGAATAATAAATTTTTTCGTATATGGAAAAGAGATTCCATAACATGTCACTGCGGCAAGTAGAGCAAGAATTCCAACGAGATTGTTGTGGCCTAACCCTTTCCAAACTCCGAGGACGATTAGTACGCCAAAACTGCCGATTATCAAACCAATTATCTGAAAGCTTCTTGGCTTCTCTTCGCGGAATACAATCAAAATTGCGATCAAGGTTACAAGCGGAGTTGTTGCATTAATAATCCCAGCTAAGACCGAGGTGACCCGTACTTCAGCAAATGCGAAAAGGATTCCTGGAATGATATTTTGGATTAAAGCTAGGAGCCATAATTTGATCCAGATATGACGTTCGCGAGGAAATGAAATCCCCCTAATTTTTGAATAAATTAACAATGTAATCGCGCCAAGTGCACAACGCCCAAAGGCAACTCCGAATGGCGTGAGAAATTCCAACCCCATTTTAATAAATAGAAAGGAACATCCCCATACGGTTCCAAGGGCTATGTAAGCCGGAAGCCAGTTCCAACCTTTAGCGCTTTTATTATTCAAGCCGCCTCCAACTACAGTTACACCATGACCGAAGCAGTGATTGGACCAGGTGAGTTCTACCCCGTTGTTGGAGTAGGTCCTCATCCTAAGCCATGGCCCGAAGATGAACGCTTAGACGCAGAATTGCTTGAAAATGGCGACCGCCGGAATGTTCTTGACCATTATCGTTATTGGAAAGTTGAAGCGATAGTTGCTGATCTAGATACAAAACGGCATGACTTACAGATTGCAATTGAGAATTGGCAGCACGATTTAAATATTGGTTCAATAGTTAGAACTGCAAATGCCTTTAATGTCAGCAAAGTTCATATTGTTGGGAAACGCGATTGGAATCGACGCGGAGCAATGGTGACCGATAAGTATTTGCACGTACTCCATCACCCGACTGTGGCTGATTTCAAAATCTGGTGTGATAATAATTCGATTCCAATAGTTGGAATTGATAACTTGCCAATATCAAAAGAAATCGAATCGAGCTCACTACCGCGCAAATGCGTTATGTTCTTTGGACAAGAAGGCGCTGGCATGTCAGATGAAGGGGTTGAAGTCTGTACGGAAGTACTCGCTATTCGCCAATATGGTTCAACTAGATCAATGAATGCATCAGCTGCTGGAGCTATTGCAATGTACGCATGGGCTATGCAGCACCTAAATAACAATTAATTAATCTTGAATGACCTCAGTTATTGCTGTTAATCGGCGCTCAATTTCATCTGCTTCGATATTTCGATCCAAAACTCGAAGAACTCCGGCAATCTTCTTCTCGACTTCAACAATAAACTCAAAATCTTTCCATTCTGAATCAGTCGCTGTATCAAGCACTCTTTCTAGGGTTTCTAGACCTTCAGGGGCTTTGCCGCAAAGGACTTGCGCTTTACCGAGCTCAAGAAGCGAATACATTTCGCGGCGGTGATCATGAGCGGTCACAAATACGTCCAGCGATTTCTGAGCCGCAGCGAGCGCAGTTTCGCCCTCGCCTAGTTCTATATAGCAATGTGCAATTTTCTGATCGCACCTTGCCACATTTACTACTTCTTTAATTTCTTTAAAGATAGCGCGGGCTTCCTGAAACGCAGTCAAAGCTTCATCATGTTCACCTAATTCTCGGTGAGCACAACCAATTAAATGTAAATCGTTAGCGGCGCCAGATTCATTGCCATCAATCAAATGTTCTTGAACGCAATCGCGCATAGTCTCGATTGTCTTTCGATACTCCTTGGAACCAAACCACCATTCACCTAATGTGCAGGCAAGTTCAATGGCTATCGGCGATTTTGATTCGCGAAGGAGTTCAACGGCTTTACTCATTGCACTTGCTGCTTCACCTATACGCTTTAGTTGATTGAGGTTGTAGCCGATAGCTGAATATGCTTGGGCTAATCCATCGGAAGCAGAGCCTGGTTCTAATTGCGAATAAATGTCTCGCGCGGTTTCGGCCAGTGCAAGAGCTTCGTCATACTGTCCACGCGCATAAATGCGGGCGCTCAATTCATAATAAGTGTTAGCTCTATCTAGGCCACTTGTCTCCGGGATTCTGTCCCACAACATTTCCTCAGAAACAATATCTTCCGACTCCATATCGTCTTCGCTCATGGTGCCCTCCGATCTGCCTAATCCAGGCCACTAACTGATACCCCACCCTAGCAAGAAGTATCAAAATGGCATCAGGAGTCGCTCCGAAACACTGTCCCTTGCCCAACGACCACGCAACTACGATGTGCCTATGAACCTAGATCGGCGCGGTTTCTTAAAGTTTGGGACGGCCCTTGCAGCTGGAGCTTTCATCGATCCGCTGATTAGCCCGCTAGCCCACGCCCTCTCCCCAGACATTACTCATGGGCCGCGCGCTGGAAAGAAAATCGCCCTGACTTTTCACGGCGCTGGTCCAACTGCTTATGCCAACTCGCTTCTGGATATCTTTAAAAGTACATCTACTCCCGTAACTGTTTTTGCCATTGGAGCGTGGCTAAAAGCTAATCCAACTATGGCTAAGAAGATTGTGGATGGTGGCCACGACATCGGAAACCACACAATGAATCATTTCCAGATGAAAACGCTGAGCGCGTCCAAAGTAGATAGTGAGATTTCTGGCTGCGCAAAAGAGCTAAAAACTCTCATCGGCAATCATGGTGCCTTTTTTAGAGCATCAGGAACGCAATACACCACCGCGCTGATTCGTAAATCTGCGCAGAAGTATGGCTACTCACAATGTATTTCCTACGATGTTGACTCGCATGATTATCAAGATCCAGGTAAGACTGCGGTTATTAAGAATGTAATGCAAAACATTAAAGGTGGAAGTATCGTCAGTCTTCATTTTGGACATAAAAACACAGTAGATGCGCTACCAACTCTCATCACAGAATTGCATAGCGCGGGATATACGCCAGTCACAGTTACCCGGTTGATTGGTAAGTTATAAGTGAAGAAATCTATCTACTTAACATTAGTCATGCTCTTCTTGGGATCAGGCGTTGCTCATGCTGGATCTGAGCTTGTGGGAATGCCGCCTGTCCTAGATAAAAAAGATATTTATGCTGCAGACCGACCAAACCAATACAGCAATGTTGTTAAGAATTTTCCGCAAATTGCTTACGTTCCAAACCACACGTCAAACACATTGACTGAAATCAGCATCAAGACCATGAAATTTCTAGCGACTTATCCCATGAAAAGGGGACCACAGCACGTAGTCCCATCGTGGGATCTAAAAACACTGTGGGTAAACAATAATTCGGGTAACTATTTAACGCCGATCAATCCTGCAAACGGAAAGCCAGGCAAGCCTATTTACGTGCACGATCCCTACAATTTATATTTCACTCCAAACGGTAAATATGCAGTCGTAATGGCCGAATCTGATAAACAAATCGTTTTTCGAGATCCGCACACTATGGCAATAAAGAAAGTTGTCCCCGTTGCTTGTCGCGGCCTTAATCATGCTGACTGGACTGCAGATGGAAATTACTTTGTCGCAACGTGTGAATTTACCGGGCAGTTGATTTGGGTCAATACAGCTAAAATGAAAGTGGAAAAATACGCTTCGATTCCTAGAACGCACACAAAACTAATTCCGATGCCACAAGATGTGAAAATTTCTCCTGATGGTTCTACTTTCTACATCGCAGACATGATGTCTGACGGCGTCTGGACTATGCCAGCAAATCATTTCGGCCAATTCGGATTTATCCCAACTGGGGTTGAAGCCCATGGTCTTTACGTCACTCGGGATTCCAAGACGATGCTGATAACAAATCGCGGGGAAGGTTCGGTCTCGATTCTCCGCTTTAGCGATAATAAGATCATCGCAAAGATGAAGATTCCTGGAAGCGGAAGCCCTGATATGGGTGGAATCACCGGTGATGGAAAACAATTCTGGGTATCTGGTCGATATAACAATGTCGTGTACATTTTTGACCTTGTTAATAGGAAATTTCTTAAATCAATCAAAGTCGGGAAAGAACCACATGGGCTTGCCTTATATCCGCAACCAGGTCGTTACTCGCTAGGTCATACAGGAATTCTTAGATGACAAAACTTCGCGCCTCGGTTCCACTCATCATTGGACGATTGACATATCTTGCAGGTATTGCCGATATTTTGGATAACGTTCTAACGCCAGTAAAGGTTCACGCTAAAGAATTTGATAGATACCTGCCGATATTTGTTGATTCTGCAGCGTTCGCAACTTCTCTCTTTACCGGTGTTGCAGTCATTATTTTGGCTCGTAACTTGATTCGGCGAAAGCGCCGGGCCTGGGCATTTACAGTTGCGATACTTATTATTAACGTCACTTCAGATCTGATTCGGTTGCATTATCACTTGATTCAAGTTTCAGCTGCAATTTTGCTCTTGGTAATCCTTCTGATATTCCGCAACGAGTTTTATGCTCAATCAGATCCGACAACAAAGTTAAGGCCGCTATATGGATTTATATTCACTTTTATAGTCATGTTTATCGCTGGAGTTCTCGTTTTACTTAATAGACATAAGGACGCATTTATAGGCTCACCGTCGCTGTGGAAAATTGCAGAGACTGTTTTATTAGGGTTTGTTGGAATCTCAGGTCCATTAACTTTTGCAAGTGATCGTATGTCTGACCTTGTTTCAACAATTCTTCTCGTGCTTGGTTTCTTCATTCTGTTTGTTCCCTTTGCCATGTTTTTCCGACGAATCAAGCCTGTGGCAGTTATGTCTCAAGAAGAATGTGAACTGGTAAAGAAACTTACGGCTCACGATGCCGAACAAGATTCACTTGGGTATTTTTCAACTCGTAGGGACAAGAGCGTGGTGTGGAGCCCAAATAAGAAGGCCGGGATTGCGTACCGAGTGCAAAGCGGTGTCATGTTGGCTAGTGGTGATCCTTTTGGAGAATTTAGTTTATGGCCAGATGCAATTGAAGTATTTCTTGAAGTTGCACGTAAGCATGCGTGGACGCCCGGTGTCATGGGAGCGAGTGATCGCGGCGGAGAAGTCTGGGTTGAGAAAGCCGGCTTGCAGGCAATCGATATCGGAGATGAAGCAATAATAAATGTTGCTACGTTCACACTTGAGGGTCGGGCGATGGGCAATGTCCGCCACATGGTCAATCGAATTAATCGTAAAGGCTATTCCGCAACTACATGCAAATGGAAAGAGCTTGATACTGGAACGAAAATTGAGTTGCGCTCACTTGCTAAAAAATGGCGTTACGGCGCACCTGAACGCGGATTTTCTATGTCGATGGATCGGTTTGGTGAGGATTTTGACGAAGAGTCATTCATTACTATTACTAGACAAGAAGGTGAAATCAAAGGGCTCCTCTATTTCGTCCCTTGGTCAACACATAGTCTTTCATTAGATCGCATGCAGCGTGAACGTGGAGCGGATTCTGGTGTTAATGAGTTAATGATTGTGAATGCTGCGCAATATGCTAAAGAGCAAGGGCTGAAATACGTTTCACTAAACTTTGCGGCATTCCGTTCGCTATTTGAACGAGCGGATAAAATTAGTGCCGGCCCAATAACTCGAGGCTCTCGAAATCTCATTCGCTTTTTCTCAAACTTTTTTCAAGTCGAATCGCTCTATCGATTCAACGCAAAGTTTGATCCAGAATGGCAAACCAGATATGTCCTATATCCAAAGCCTCGTGATTTGCCTGCCGTGGGCTGGGCCGCAATCCGCGCTGAAAAATTCATTGCAAGTTTTCGCAGTCACTCTATTTGAATTAGCTTTAAAGCCGCGTATAGTTCCCACACGTGCGCTTCTTAAATACTCCCGCTTTTGATCTGACCTATGACGATGTCTTCATGGTCCCTAGTAAGTCAGAAATCTCAAGCCGAATGGATGTCGATTTATCTTCGAGTGACGGCGCCGGAACAACAATTCCTATAGTTGTAGCAAACATGACTGCAATATCAGGACGTCGGATGGCTGAAACGGTGGCAAGACGTGGTGGCATCGCTGTAATCCCACAAGATATCCCAATTCAAATTATTACTGATGTTATTTCTTGGGTTAAAACTAGGCACTCCTTTTTTGATACACCGGTAACTCTTGCGCCACATGAAACAGTTGCTGATGCTATTGATCTAATTACTAAGCGAGCGCACGGAGCGCTCATTGTTATCGAAGATGGCAAACCAATTGGCATTATTACTGAAGCCGATTTAGAAAAGGTGGATCGTTTTACTCAGGTCCATGCTGTAATGAGTAAAGACTTGGTGACTCTCAATAGTAATGTAACCCCACATGAAGCTTTTGATTTCTTCAATACTCACCGTCGCCGCTTGGCACCTGTCGTTGATAACGCCGGAAAACTTATTGGAATCTTGACTAAGACTGGTGCACTTCGCGCAACACTTTATTCACCAGCGCTAGATTCGCAGGGACGATTACGCATCGCTGCAGCTGTTGGAATTAATGGAGAAGTTGGTGGAAAAGCCAAAGCGCTTCTTGATGCGGGCGCAGATGTACTTGTTGTTGATACGGCCCACGGACATCAAAGCAAAATGATTGAAGCACTCAAAATAATTCGCGCACTAAATCCCCTCGTACCAATCGTCGCTGGGAACGTTGTTACCGCTGAAGGAACAAGAGATTTAATTGAAGCTGGCGCGGACATAATCAAAGTTGGAGTCGGACCCGGAGCTATGTGCACTACGCGCATGCAGACCGGAGTAGGTCGCCCACAATTTACTGCTGTTTTAGAGTGCGCTGCTGAAGCTAAGAAATTAGGGAAAAGTGTTTGGGCTGACGGCGGAGTTAGGCATCCTCGCGATGTTGCACTTGCTCTCGCTGCTGGTGCTTCTCAAGTCATGATTGGATCCTGGTTTGCTGGAACGTATGAATCACCAAGTGATCTCAATCGTGATTCCAATGGGCGTTTATATAAGGAATCTTTTGGAATGGCCTCTGCTAGAGCAGTAGCCGCTAGAACAGCTAATGACGGTGCGTTCGATCGAGCCCGTAAGGCTCTTTTTGAAGAGGGCATTTCATCCTCTCGGATGTATATAAATCCAGAACGTCCGGGTGTTGAAGATTTACTTGATGAAATTATTGCGGGCGTTCGTTCATCCTGCACATACGCGGGGGCTAAAAGTTTGGCAGATTTCCACGAAAAAGCAGTTGTTGGAATTCAGTCGGCATCTGGTTATGCAGAGGGTCGCCCACTATTTCAATCTTGGACTAAATAACTAACTAAGAATAAATAAGGCCTAATCAATTTCTCGCTTTGGATCATCTGAGTCGTCGTAAGGCTCTTGTGGCTGTGCCAATTTCCAATACATATAGAAGAGGAATAGCCCAAAGAAAGGCCATTCCAAAACATATAACCAGCTTCGGCTATTCCCGCTAAGAGCGCGATCAAACTGAAGAAGTCCCATGGCGATGCAAAGTGGAATTCCAAATAGGAGCCATTTTCTCTTTGGCTCAGGTTCAGGAAGGCTATTCATCTTCTTCCTCGGCCAGTTTTGCCTCGTTTAGAAACCAATCTCTGGCTGCGAGCACAATCCACACTGTATCAATGAGCATGCCCGTAGCCCACATAATCGCACCACCGGCATGCTGTTCTTTAAGGCCCATCTCCATCGACACTGAATTAGGTAGTGAATGAAGTACTCGATTACCGGAATATAGAAAAAAGCCAGTCATAGTCTCAGGCAACATCATGGCAAAGAGTGAGAGCGCCCTAATGGAATAAGGAACATGGAATGGGTGTGGGTTACCTTCCATAACCGGGTAGTAATAGATGATTCCGGCAACGATGAAAAGAATTAATTCAAGTGAGTGCACATTGGGATTGCGCATACCCGCATTTGCAAGCGGCGAAAAGTGTGTGGCTATTAGAGTGATAAAAAAGATTGCAAAACCAACTTCTGGCTTAAAAAGGTAGCGCACCGCTCTAATATTTGCGATTCTCCGGGCTGTCGGATTTTGCAGCAGGATCTTAAAAGGAGAACCTAAAACGATGAGCGGTGAAATCAGCATCATCAAAGAAATATGTTGAACCATATGAAATGTGAAATTACTCACTGCGAGATGCGGTATTGGACCAACCAGAATAATTGTCATGAGTATGAGTGCTAGCCCCATCAGCAACTGTCGACGCTTTGAAATTCCATATACGGATGGTCTAGACCGAAAGTACATAATTCCAACGAGAACTATCGCGCAAGCGAAGAAAACATCCCAAGCGATACTTAGCTTCAATATCCCTCCACTGCTATAACCTGAGTTTTATAATTTACTTCGTGATTTTCTTACGTTTAGCCTATCTTGGAGAGTACTCTCTGTCATTAATTCATTCTCATAAACGTTAATGAGGCCAGGAAAATTTCATGTGTTATGACGCCGCTTGTGGCTGTTGAATAGGAAGAAGGCAAAGTGGAATCCGCCACCTCGGGAACGAAACGCTTAATTAGCGCGCTTGTTTTTGTAGTTCTTGGTGTTGCAATTGTTGGAACAGTTGGATTTACGCTTCACTCGTTAAGCGCTGATCCACAAAAACCACTTCACGCAACTAAGAGTTCAGAAACAATTGATGTAGCCGGAAAGACTTATCCAAAAGCTTCAATAACCCTTGGCGTTTATGCAGACTCCGCGCAAGCAGCCGAATACGGAAGTTTCTCAGTTAATAAAAAAGATTATGTTCAGTATGGTCCCTCAAGTCACTTGATACTTCCGGCACATACTTATATCACTGTGACAATTCATGCATACGATGGCGGAGAACAACTTAACAATCCATATTTTGGAAAAGTAGTTGGCACTGTCGGTGGAACAATCAATATAGATGGTGTCGACGTAACAAGTGTTCCTTCAGATAACGTCCAGCACACTTTTACGCTTCATGGAATTCCATCAACTTCGCAAGACCCACTCTTTGTGAATGTACCCCTTCCACAAGTCAAGGCGGATTCGAGTGATAACTTCATTCCAACAAATGATCCTGGAACAAACAACAAGGGTCACACGGTGACATTCTCATTTATAACTGGTGGGGCCGGAGATTACGTATGGAACTGCGAATACCCATGCGGTGACGGTTCATACGCGAAATTTGGTGCCGCAATGAGTGCCTACGGATATATGTCTGGAAAGGTAACGGTCGCATAATGACAAATCAGAGCCCTAACCCCTCATCTAACCCCTCATCGGCACACGAAGATCAACAACTAGCTCCCACGCCAGGTCAACGCGCCACTAATCTCCTCAAGCGCACTGATGTAAAGCGCACTTTGATTTTTGGCATTTTCTGGACTGCAGTTTTTGTAGTTCTAGGTCTTTATATTTATCCAAAGTGGATGCCTGAAGTTATGAGTACCGACATGAAAGCCATGGAAAGAATCATGGTTGGGTTCACAGTTATTTCAGCACCGATTGCTGGCTTAGTACTAGGCATAGCCACACAAGCCTTAACCAATCGACACAAAGGAAATACCCCTCCACCAGATGGCCCAGCAATTCGCACAAATGGTCCGGTAGTTATTGTTTGGTCGATCGTCTCTGCCGTCTTCTGTCTAATTGCTGTTGTGTGGGGGCTAGTAGAACTCAATACTTTTGCCAATGCAGCAACTGCCGATGAACGAACTTCTTTGCACGTTGAAGTAACTGGTTCACAATGGGTTTGGTCGTTTAAATATCCCGAGCTAGGGGTCGAGTCGGATAAATTAATGCTGCCACTTGATCGACCAGTATTTTTCGATGTGACATCTGTTGACGTCAATCACTCATTTTGGCCGCTTCAACTTGGAATAAAAATTGATGCGAACAAACTTCAAACAACTCACATCAACACCACTCCAAACAAACTGGGTCGAATAGATGTGAAGTGTGCAGAATTATGCGGTCTCTATCACGCATATATGGAAACCACTGGCGAAGTCATGACTAAAGCAGACTTCGATAACTGGGTTACAGCTAATGGAGGCCACGTCGCATGACTACTTTAGATTCCGCGCAGACCCATTCACGACCAATACCAAACCCAATAAAGAGTTTAATAACTAAACTACACATGGGCACTGGCGCCGTCGTTGGCATCATTTTGGCTTTTGCTACTTATTACGCACTTCGCCCAAATGCCGACACGACCAATTTCTATAATCAGGAGAATAAAGCGCTACTCGCAGCAATGTTCGCGTGGAGTATCGGGTTCCTTATCGGTATCGGCGCTTTTATTGGGCCATTCCGCTGGTTAATTGGAAAAGACTTAACCGCTGAAGAGCAGCTCTACCTAGCTGGTGACGGCCAAGGTATCAAGCGCTATTTCAAGTACTGCACAGATCATAAAGTTGTTGGTATCCAATATCTTGTTGGAGTAATGGCAATGCTTGCAGTCGGCGGAACGATGGCGATGATGATTCGCACGAGTTTGGCTGTTCCGGGTGGGCACTTCATTGGGGCAACCATTTACAACTCATTAGTTGGGCTTCATGGAATAACAATGATTGTTGCATTGATTATTGTTGCTACGGGCCCATTTGGAAACTACATCATGCCAATCATGATTGGTGCACGCGATATGGCGTTCCCTCGTCTTAATGCTCTCTCTTGGTGGGTACTCTTCACAGCGATTCCAGTGCTTTGTAGCGCATGGTTTCTTGGTGGAATTCCTACCGGATGGACTGCTTACGCGCCTTTGAGCGTACAAGCTGGTCCTGGAATGAATGCATTCATCGCAACTATTATTATTTTTGCAATCTCGACAGCAGTTGCTGGAATGAATATCACCGCTACGGTCGTAACAATGCGCGCTAAGGGCATGAAATGGAATCGCGTACCGATCTTTGTGATTGGTTCGACCATGTCAGTTGCATTGGCTATTCCTGCATTCCCAACATTTATGTTGGCTATGGTGCAGACAGCGACAGATCGTGTTTACAACACAGGCTTTTACGATGCGAATGTAGGCGGAAGTGGTTGGCTTTATGCCCATCTCTTCTGGATCATGGGGCACCCTGAGGTATATGTAATTCTGCTTCCAGGTATCGCCATTTTGATGGAGATTGCTCCGGTCTTTGTTCGCAAACCGTTGTTCTCATACAACGCTGCGGTTATGGGCTTCGCGGGCATCGCGGGACTTTCGGTTTTGGTCTGGGCTCACCATATGTATATCTCTGGTTGGACACCGACGCTAAACGGACCATTCATGGTAACGACGGAAATGATTTCTGTTCCCACGGGGCTGTTATTTCTTGTCATGCTTGGAACTATTTGGCGCGGTAAGCCTTGGATGAAGTTACCGATGCTAGGTCTCTTTGCTGTTATTTGGAATCTACTCATTGGCGGCATCACTGGAATTTATCTTTCAGATGTTCCAGCAGATAATTACTTGCATGGTTCGATGTATGTGACTGCGCACTTCCATTACACCTTAATGGGAGCGGCCCTAACTGGCGCTGTCTCTGGTCTGGCCTACTGGTTCCCTAAGATGACGGGTCGCATGCTCAACGAAAAAGCGGGCTACACAGCATTTTGGTTCACTCAAGTTGGTTTCCAGATTCTCTTCCTCGGAATGTTTATTGCCGGCGCAGAAGGACAACCTCGTCGCGTAGTGAGCTTCGCATCGATGTACAAGTATTACAACATGATAAGTACTGGTGGTGCCTATCTAGTAGGTACCGGATTTATCATTCTTCTTTGGGCGGTAATTCACTCGTGGCGTAAGGGCGACATCGCTCCACAAAATCCATGGGGTGCAAAGACGCTGGAGTGGACCGTTCCTTATCCAGTTCCGCTAGAAAATTTCCACGAAGCACCAGTTATTACAAGTGATCCTTATGGTTATGGAAAGGGCAACTAATGTCATCTGATACGACAGCAGAAAGCAAGTTCCATATTCATCATGATGCTCCAGCTGTTGTTGGACGTCGTGAACGCTTAGGGGTTCGACTAGTGATCGTTGCCGATGGCGCATTCGTTGCCGGAATGATCTTCTCGTACTTCTATCTCCGCGGACTAAATGCAAATGGAGCATGGATTCCTAAGGGTGGCCATACGATGGCTGCCTCAAGTGGATGGATTGTTGCGATTCCACTTGTCGTAGCAGCTATCGTTCACAAGATTGGTACAAAGTCGCGAAGCGCAGTGACTGCAGGAATTGTTCTTCTTGCAATGCTCGTAGGTGCGTATCTTCAGTGGCGCCAATTGGCACACATGCCATTCATTGCAAAAGATGACGGCGGACGCCACTTCTTTGAAGGTGGCTATGCATCAAATTGGGTAATACTTGGCGGTGCTAATTTGTTCCACTTTATAATTGGAACATTCATTGCACTGGGTTTATTTATTCGTGGCTTTCGCGCGAAAGTTGACCCAACACTTGAATACTGGCGCCAATTAACTGCAAGTTCTTGGTTCACCTGGATCGCTATTTCAGGAGTTCTTTGCGCTATTACAACAAGCATTCTCTAGTTCTTTAATAAAAAACCCCGCAACTTAATCTAGTTGTGGGGTTTTATAATTTCTACTGAAGAAGTAATTTCCTCCAGGAAATCCATATGCGGTTCAACGCCGATGCCAAATCCTTGGGGTACATCCAAATATCCATCATCCATTACAAAAGGATCTGTGACATCTTCTTTGAAGTAGCGCGATGAAGCAGATGTATCGCCAGGGAGTGTGAAACCAGGAAGCGCAGCGAGAGCAAGATTTGCAGCGCGTCCAATACCAGTCTCTAACATTCCACCACACCATACGGGAATCTTGCGCTCAACGCAGAGGTCGTGAATACGAACTGATTCAATATAGCCGCCGACGCGACCAGGTTTGATATTGATAACCGTTGTCGCTTCTAGCGCCAAGGCATCTTCTGCAGCTCGTAAGGAGACAATTGATTCATCTAAACAAATTGGAGTCTTAACTTTCTTAGAGAGACTGGCATGGCCCAAGATGTCATGTTCATCTAGTGGTTGCTCTATGAGAAGTAAATTAAATGGATCAAGCTTTGCTAAGTGATCTCCGTCCTCGCGGTTGTATGCCTGGTTAGCATCTACCTGCAAAGGTATGGATGGCCAGGTTTCTCTCACAACGCGAACAGGTTCGATATCCCAGCCAGGTTCAATCTTCAGCTTTATTCGGCGATAGCCAGCATCTATGTACGAGGCAACTTCTTCAAGAAGTTTATCTATGTCCGGTGCAATTCCGACCGAAACTCCACATTCAACCTTGCTTTTTGTGGCCCCAAGATATGAGGCCAGACTTCGCTTTTCGGCGCGGAGTTGGGCATCTAAAATCGCGGTTTCTAAAGCAGCCTTAGCCATAGGAGCGCCAAGATAAGGTGACAATATTTCCGCTACATCTTCTGCACTTACCTCACTTCGCTTAAAAAGGGCCGGGATCAAAAAACGCTTCATTAGATCCAAATTACCAGCAACATATTCTGGTGAATACAGCGGTTCTGACATTGCAACATCTTCTGCCCAACCAACGCTTCCATCTGCTGTCGTTACTTTGATGACTAAAAGCTCACGCGAGGTTTGCGTCCCAAAAGAGGTTCTAAATGGCCGCACCAAAGGAAGGCGGATAGAGCGCAGTTCAAACTCTTTAATATTCATTAGGCTAAAATATATTCGTTGTTATCTGAAAAGCCAATGAGTTCGCGATTATTTTTTAGGGCATTCATGAAAACCTGACGGACATTCACGCGCCACTCTTTTGCTTTAGCTGGATCATCGCTTCGTAATTTCACAATATCCTCTGGAATTGCAATGCGTATGGCGCCATCGGGGATCATTGAAACAACAGGGCGAATGAGCGGTTGCTCATCGGTGAGATCCCACCTAGCCATCAAACGATCAGAATCATCCCCAGAATTCAACATATCGGGCATCGCACCATAAAAATTTGGATAGTAGCCAATAATGTCTACGCCGAGTTTTACGACATTAAGTTTTGCATTACGGCGAACTAATGGATCAAAAGTCCATCGGATTGATTTGTACCCCGCTTCACGGGCCCATGTGTATTGATGCTTTTTAAGGACTGAACCAATACCGGCATCACGAAATTTTGGAAGAGCTGCTGCCATATGCGAGTGCAGATGAATTTCCTCTTTGATGGATGGGAAAGCAAAAGCGGCTCCAGCAATTTTCCCGTCAACAAATGCTCCTGCAAGATAAGCGCCGTTATGCACCATTGCTTGCATCAAATTTGGAGTGATCTCAGTGCCACCACCCATAACTGGCCAAACTTCGTCAAAAATTGCGCGCCCCATTGACTGTTCACTAATTGTTACGAGTTCTCGCACCTCAAGATTGTTCACAGTAGTACTGTATCGAGAGTATGCTCATTTTATGACAACGGAGTCAGCACTTGATACTGCCCTATCTCAACTAAAGCAAGCTGTTTCTCAACTTGGACTTTCTGAGAATGACTGGCAAACCTTATCCACACCACGACGCGTACTTGAGGTAGCGGTACCGCTTCGCCGCGATAACGGAAATGTTGAGATGTACCGCGGCTATCGCGTTCAATACTCAACAACTCGAGGGCCCTCTAAGGGAGGCGTTCGTTTTCACCCCGATGTTGATATGAATGAAACCATTGCTCTTGCAATGTTGATGACATGGAAATGTGCACTAACTAACCTGCCATACGGTGGCGCTAAGGGTGGCATTGCAGTTGATGCGGGCTCACTCTCCCTTACAGAAAATGAGCGACTCACTCGGCGATATACATCTGAAATTTTGCCAATCATCGGACCGGAGCGCGACATCCCTGCACCCGATGTAGGTACTGATGAACGCAACATGGCTTGGATGATGGATACATATTCGGTCAACGCAGGTTTTGCAGTTCCTGGTGTTGTTACCGGAAAACCAATTGTTCTCGGTGGATCTTTGGGACGCACATCGGCAACTGGAGATGGTGTGGCTATCGCAGCGCGCGAGGCGCTACGGGTACGCGGTATTAATCCAGAAGGCGCAACAGTAGCCATTCAAGGTTTTGGCAAAGTCGGTTACTGGGCAGCAATTGCATGTGAACACATGGGAATGAAAGTGGTCGCAGTAAGTGATGTGCATGGCGGTGTGACTGGATTTAAATCTGTCACTCAAGTTTGGGATCATTTTAAGTCAACAGGAAATTTAAATGTTCCTGGCAGTGAAAAGCTTACAAATGAAGAAATTATTCATTTTAAGGCCGATGTACTTATCCCAGCAGCGCTAGCAGATGCCATTACTGAGAAAAGTGCAACTGGAATCCAAGCAAAAATTGTCGTTGAGGGAGCGAATGCACCAACAACTCCCGCTGGTGATCAAATTATGAAAGACAAAGGCATCCTGGTTGTTCCAGATATTCTTGCAAATGCTGGCGGCGTTATAGTTTCCTACTTTGAGTGGGTTCAAGATAAGCAGAATTATTTCTGGTCAGCAGATGAAGTAAAACAAAACCTCAACGAGATTCTTATGAAGTCTGTGCGTGAAGTGGAAGCGATGGCTGAATCAAAAAATGTAACCTGGCGTGAGGCTGCGATGATGCTTGGCGTAAGCCGAGTTGCCGAAGCTCATAGGCTACGGGGACTTTATCCTTGATGAAGATTTCGCTGCATCTCTGTAGCGATAACACCCTCTTCAGATTTTGCTGATGTCGATAGGTCATTTGCTACTGCTCGCTGGTCATCTTTTGAACGATTTTGGCTCAATTTATACTTAGCTTCAACTTTCGTGATTGTCATAGTAATCGCCACAATTCCTTTGAGCTGCGCTTCCATATATTCTGGATTTGTTTCGTGTGCGCCCCAAGGTGTGGCGCGATGCGATTCGTGAAAGTCAGTAAGTTCAGTGACAATTTTTCTGAGCAGCTCAATGTCTTCACTTACCTCTAGCGTTCCACTTAAATGTACTGCCTGATAATTCCAAGTTGGTACGACCTTATGATCTGTATTCTTATTTGAATAATTCGATGGTGATATGTATGCCTGCGGACCATGCACAATTGCTAGTGCGATTTGGCCATTGCTTATTTGTTTCCATTGATCATTTCCACGCGAGATATGTGTAATCAAAGTTCCATATTTATTTTCACTTAAGTTACTTGTATCCCAAACACAAGGGAGCAAAGTCGAAAGTGGGGCGCCATCACTACCAACAGTTACCAAATCGACTGCTGGATGCCTGGCGACAAAACTTGTGATTTCTTCCCAGTCATCGACTTTAAAAGGTTTTGGAATATACATAATCTGATAAACCTATCTGCTA
>CAIVOW010000081.1 GCA_903907665.1 uncultured Actinomycetes bacterium
AGATGGTTGTGCTAGATATTGATCATCCAGATATCGAAGAGTTCATTGAGACAAAGGTTCGCGAAGAAGACAAGATTCGTGCGTTGCGCGATGCTGGCTTTGATATGGATCTTGGCGGCAAGGACATCATCTCTGTTCAATATCAGAACGCCAATAACTCAGTTCGCGTAAGCGATAAGTTCATGAAGGCTTATGAGAATGGCGAGCAGTTTGGTCTTGTGGCTCGTGCCTCAGGTGAAGTTATTGAATCTGTTGATGCTAAGGCTTTGTTCCGCAAGCTTGCAGAAGCTGCGTGGGCATGTGCTGATCCAGGCATCCAATATGACGACACCATTAATGATTGGCATACCAACCCAGAGACAGGTCGCATTAATGCGTCTAACCCTTGCTCTGAGTACATGTCACTCGATAACTCATCATGTAACTTGGCTTCACTTAACTTGATGAAGTTCCTTAAGGCAGATGGTTCATTTGATGTTAAGAACTTTGTCAAAGCAACTGAATTGATCATCACTTCGATGGATATCTCAATCTGCTTCGCAGATTTCCCAACTGAAGCAATTGGTCGCACAACGGTTGACTATCGCCAGCTAGGAATTGGATATGCAAACCTCGGAGCACTTCTTATGGCTTCAGGTCTTGCTTATGATTCAGATGGCGGACGCGCACTTGCTGGAGCGATCACATCGCTGATGACAGGTACTTCATACCGTCGCTCAGCTGAACTTGCAGGAATCGTTGGCGCGTACAACGGCTTTGCACGTAACTCAGCAGGACACACACGCGTTATGCGCAAGCACCAAGCTGCAACACATGCGGCAAAGGCGCAGACAACTCTTGACTCTGATGTTTGGTCAGAAGCTAAGAAGGAGTGGGATAAGGGAATTGAAATCGGCGAGAAGAACGGCTGGCGTAACGCGCAAGCATCAGTTCTTGCTCCAACCGGAACAATCGGCTTGATGATGGATTGCGATACAACAGGTATCGAGCCAGATCTTGCTCTTGTGAAGTTCAAGAAGCTTGTCGGCGGCGGATCAATGCAGATTGTTAACCAGACAATCCCAATGGCACTTCGCAAGCTCGGCTATGCAGAAGAGACTGTTGAAGCAATCGTTGAATACATCGCGGCAAACGGAAACGTTGTTGATGCTCCTGGTCTTAAGACCGAGCACTATGACATCTTTGATTGCGCAATGGGAGCTCGTTCAATCTCAGCAATGGGTCACGTGAAGATGATGGCAGCATGTCAATCATTCCTATCAGGTGCGATTTCAAAGACTGTTAACTTGCCTGCCGATGCTTCTGTTGAAGAAATCGAAGAGGTTTACTACGAAGGTTGGAAGCTTGGCCTTAAGGCACTTGCTGTCTACCGCGATAACTGCAAAGTTGGACAACCTTTGTCAGAAGGTAAAGGCGCCAACAAGGGAACTGATTCAAATGCAGCAGCAGCTGATTCAACCCATCCAGTAGCAACACGTAAGCGTCTTCCAAAGTCACGTCCTTCACGCACAACATCATTTAGTGTTGGTGGCGCAGAGGGTTACATGACAGCTGGAACATACGCAGATGGCGCACTAGGTGAAGTTTTCTTGAAGCTTGGTAAGCAAGGTTCAACTCTTGCCGGTGTTATGGATGCATTCTCCATCGCGATCTCAATCGGATTGCAATACGGAGTGCCGCTAGAAACTTTCGTCGAGAAGTTCTCAAACCTTCGCTTCGAGCCAGCAGGTATGACTGATGATGCAGATATCCGCATGGCGCAATCCATGATGGATTACATCTTCCGTCGCCTAGCACTTGATTACCTTCCATATGAGTCACGTTCAGCAATGGGCTTGTACACAGCAACAGAGCGCCAACGCGCTTTAGATACTGGTGAATACACACCTGATGAGAACACATCAATGGCTCCAGTAGCAGCAGCTCCTAAGGTTGTTGATACCCCAAAAGCTCCAGCTGCTCGTGCGGCGGCTCCTGCGGCTGTAAAAATTGAGGCAGCACCAGCTGCTAACAATTCAACAGCTGGCGTTGGATCATCGATGGAACTCTTTGAAAAGATGAGTGGCGTTAAGTCAGATGCACCTCTTTGCATGACCTGCGGAGTGAAGATGCGTATGGCTGGTTCATGTTTCGTCTGCGAAGGTTGTGGTAACACATCTGGATGTTCATGATCTAAATAGTTATAAAAAGGCCCTAGAGAAATCTGGGGCCTTTTTTAATTTGAAGGTTTGGATGTTGGAGAAGCCAACGGACTCGTTGCGGCTGGAGTTGGGGCTGGCGTTGCGACTGGAGTTGGGTCTACACAAGTGGCCAGACCATATGAAGTGATTGCATCTAGCTCTTTTGTTGCAGCGCTAGGTGAAACCAACTTTGGCGCACCTGTTAGCGGGTCAATACGCATCGGCGTAAAAGTGCTTGTCGCAACTTTGCCAGCACTAGTAATTTGCAGAGTTAAGACACCCGTACGACCGGCATCACCTCGTGCGACGTAAAAGGTTAAATTGCCTAGCGAATATGCAACGGTTGACCCGTTCTCAGAGACGATTGCTTGCTGGAAATGAGGATGACTTCCAATAATGGCTGTTGCGCCAGCTTTAAACCAGAGCGCCGCTGATCTCTTTTCGACATTTCTTGCACAGTGCGTTTTTTCAACGCCCCAATGGACCATGACAATCACAATCGGAGTAATCGCCTTTGCAGCAGCAATTGCGGCAAGTACCCCTTTTTGATCCCAGTTACTTGTGACACCAGGAGTCTTGTATGTGGCAACGCTAATTTTTCCACCGTTTACATTTCCAACTCCGATGAAGGCCACTTTGATTCCGCGGATAGTAAAAATACGAGGAGCCCATGCGCTCGTGTAATTAGCGCCACCACCTATCGAGATCAGCTTTGCTTCTTGAATATTCTGCATGGTGTCTAAAAAAGCTTGTGTTCCAAAATCGAAAGAATGATTGTTTGCTACGTTGACAACGCTAACCCCACCTTTTTTGAGAGCTGCCAAAAGCGGGAACGGTGCTGCGAAGGTAAATTGCTTTTCAACTGGCGTACCAAGAGTAGAAACTACAGTTTCTAGATTTACGGCTGCGATGTCGCTTTTCTTAAAAATCGAAGAAGCATCGCCTAAAGGATTTGCGCCTCGACTTAATGTTTTTGAAATTGGATATTCACCGTTGACATCCCCGCCAAAGGAGAGCGTCACAGTGTTTACGGAATTAGAGGAATTAGAGGGATTAGAGATATTGGGCGTATCTGATGAATGTGCCGCATTTGTTGGCGAAGTAAGTGCCAAGATAAGTGAAGTTATCAACAAGAAACCTCGCATCTGCACTTGCCCGTTGAACTTCACTAGGTTATTAAACCAACTCTGGAGCGGACAGGTACGCTGTCATAGTGAGCAACGATTTCAACGAGCGCGTACGTCGAGCACTGGATGCCGCCGTTGAAGCTATCGGGGGAGAGCCACGCGAAGGTCAGATTGAGATGGCCGAAGCTGTCGGCAATGCGCTCACAAATCAAAACCATTTGTTGGTGCAAGCGGGCACGGGTACCGGTAAATCACTGGCCTATCTTGTTCCAGCGCTGGTTTATGGAAAGAAAGTCCTTGTTGCCACTGCCACGATTGCCCTGCAGCGCCAACTCGTTGAACGAGATTTACCAAAAATCAAACCTGCGCTTGATAAAGAACTAGGCCGGGATATCACCTTTGCTATTTATAAAG